>JBBQSI010000083.1:0-10181 GCA_038213975.1 Chitinophagales bacterium | reverse complement strand
CATGCGATGCCGGAGGTAGTTATGCAATTAAAAATACTTTTATTAGTTGTAGTTCTTACTCATACACTGTTGCTCCTAATCCGGCAACCACTTACGTCACTGCTACAACAGCTCCGAACAGCTTAAAAACTGGATCGTCAACTTTTTCTTCAGGAGCGAGTGAGGTTACAATTTCAGAAATCAATATTTATGATCAATCAGGGGCTTTGAGAAAACATAAACTATTTAATAAAACAAGAACTGCATCCCTTGATATTGCAGGGCTTGCAACCGGAATTTATATAATTGAGATTGTTAACGGAAATTATAAGGAAAAGCAAAAATTACAAATACTGAGGGATTGACTGGCAACAAACAGACAGGCCAAATTGTCAATATGATGCAGCGGATTTGGAGGAAATGCTTTTTGCACTCGCGGAAGAAACATGTCATGTAAGTGGTAAGGTAAAAGCGCTTCTTGCGCAAGTACAAACGAAGCCATAATTGATAAGATGGTTTCGGAGGCCATTAAGACTTCAGGAATAGCAGGAGAATTTTTAAGCCCCAAAGACGTTGCCTCCTGCATACGCAACAACCTGGGCTTACATGAAAAACCTGAGACCTCAAAGGATAAGATTTTGCAGGGAGCCGGCGAATAGATGGCAGATGTTCGTCTATTCTTTTCCGACCGGCCCGGCAAGAAAACAAGCATCGCTTTTTTGGCAATATGTATGGTCGATTTAGCTTTCCGCCTACATTTTACCTGGACCGAGTTTGCGTGTCTTCTCGTCCAGGCCGATGATCTTCCCGTTTTTTAGCTGGATATCATCCATCACCATCACAGAATCTTTCTTTCCATCTGCCATTTCCCAATGCTGGGTGTACCAGAGACTGACGTATTCACTTTCATTGTCCTTCGAAATCACTGACTCCCAGTCTTCCATCTTTATTTCCATTGATTTCATTTTCGGACGATCATCCTTGAACATTGCCATCAATCCCTCGTTGGTTACCATTGTGTCCAGGTAGTCAAAACGCAGCCGGATTGAATCGCCAAAATAGTTTACGCTTTCTTCTATGTTGCCATTTTCGTAGGCCTTCAACGCGTTTAGCGCCACAACGGTATTCTGGCGGCTTCCGGTGCGCCACTCGTCGGGATGCTCTATTGAATAGGGATACTTCACAATAGAATCATCATGAGACATCGCCATGGTAGAGTCTTTGTCAGCGTCGGTAGTTGTTGTTTGCTGGCCACAGGAGGCCAGTAATGCGAAAGAAAAAATCACTAATACTTGTTTCATATAATTTTTTTAAGAATGAAAAAAAATTGGTGATTTCGGTTAGCAAGTGCTTGCAGCGGGAGGATGAAGCAAGTTAGTGTTTGCCAACTAAATGGCAAAGAAAAGTCCGCTGGTAAATTATATAGTTTTGCAGCCATGAAATATGCTCCGACCATTTTCTTTCTTCTGATGGTTTTCTCCTGTTCCTGCACACACGGTAAATATGGAAAAACGAACAGAGTTTATAAAAAGCAGGCAAAAGCATTTTCCAAAGTGATCAAACAGACACCCGGGGATGATGCCTACACGAGATCTGCTGGATGGGTAGGCACCACCAATTTCGGAATGCGTAAACCAAACTTTGTGATCATCCATCATACAGCACAAAACAGTTGCGATCAAACGCTTCAAACTTTCACCTTACCACGCACCCAGGTGAGCGCCCACTACGTGATCTGTAAAGACGGCGGGATATTTCACATGCTAAATGATTATTTGCGAGCCTGGCATGCGGGGCTCGGCTCCTGGGGAAATGATAAAGACATTAATTCTTCCTCTATCGGCATAGAGCTGGATAACAATGGATTTGAAGCGTTCAACGAGCCACAACTAACCAGCTTACTAACGTTGCTGGATACACTAAAACAACGATATAAGATCCCCGCTGCCAATTTTATTGGACATTCCGATATTGCTCCGCTGCGCAAGCAGGATCCCAATGTGTATTTCCCCTGGCAACGCCTCGCCGGCGAAGGCTTTGGGCTCTGGTACGGCGATACCACTTATGTACAAGTTCCTGAGCCTTTCAATGTGTTGCAGGGCCTGCGCATTATTGGATATGATATCAAAGATTCCATGGCAGCCATCAAAGCTTTCAAACGTCATTTCCTGTTGCAAGACAGCAGCACGATAATTTTCCCCGACGAAAAAAAAATCGTGTACGACCTGATGTTGCAATATCAATAAAAAAGCCCTCCATTACTGAAGGGCCGATCGGCAAATGATAAACTGGAATTAACCGATAACTGCGCTTTCGTGTACACCTTCACCGATCTCCTCGAGTACTTTCTTGTTAAATGCCTTTAAGTCTTTGGGGCTTCGGCTTGTTACCAGTCCTTTGTCTACCACCACTTCTTTGTCTTCCCACAGCACGCCCGCATTTTCCAGGTCTGTTCGTACAGAGGGGTAAGAAGTCATTCTTCGCCCTTTTAAAAGCCCGGTTTCAATGAGTAACTGCGGTCCGTGACAAATGGCGGCTACCGGTTTACCTGCTTTCAAAAAACTTTCGGCAAAGCTGATACAATCTTCATTTGTTCGCATTTTATCGGGATTTAAAACACCGCCCGGTATTACCAGCGCATCATAATCGTCAGGATTTGCATTGTTTAGCTGCACATCTACATCCAGTTCTATTGACCAGTGATCAGTGTCCCAGGCCTTTACTTTTCCGGCTTGCGGCGAAACGATATGTACTTTGATACCTGCATTTTCCATCGCCTCTTTGGGGCTGGTGAGTTCTACTTCCTCAAAACCATTTTCGGTTAAAATGGCTACTTTCTTTGATTTTAACTTGTCCATATTTTACGTTTTAGATTTATAAATTATTTTTTCTTTTTGTCAGGCACGCAGTTGGGAACCTTTTCTCCCTTCTTCTTTTTCATTCCGACCTGGTGATAACTGGTCCAGCAGGGATCCTTTTCTTGTTTCTTATTTTTCTTAGCCATGGATTATTTATTTAAGTATCATTATGAAACAAGAAATATGCCCCGGAAGTTCGCATTTGAATCGACAGCCAAAAAGGTGAATGGTGTGGTTTTTAATCAACAATATTTTTTAGAATTGCGGTTTTTAAAGTAATTTTTGCGGATGCAACTTGTAGAAATTTTCGACAAAAAGGGCGCTGCATTTTTTATTGAATTGCCGTTGCATATATATCATGATGATCCCAATTTTATCCGCCCGCTCAATAAAGACATCCACCAGGTGTTTGACCCGGCAAAGAATAAAGCATTTAGACATGGGAAGTGTACGCGATGGCTCCTCATGCAGGATGAAAAACCTATTGGTCGAATTGCGGCTTTTGTAAATAGGAAATACCGGAACAAAGGTGACGAGCAACCCACGGGGGGGATTGGTTTTTTTGAATGCATCGAAAACCAGGAGGCAGCCGATATGCTTTTTGATGTAGCCAAAAGCTGGCTGCTGCAGCAAGGGATGGAAGCCATGGATGGACCGATAAATTTTGGTGAGCGTGACCGCTGGTGGGGCTTGGTGGTAGAAGGTTTTAAGCCGCCTATTTACCAGATGAATTACAACAGACCCTACTACAAAGATTTATTTGAAAACTACGGCTTCAAGCCGTTTTATAACCAAATATGCTGGCACTTATTTGTACAGCAAAAGCCCCAGCCAAAGTTTTATGAACAACATGCGAGATATGCAGCGATGCCTGAATTTTCGGTGAGACATGCAAAAAAAAGCAATATCCCAAAATTTGCAGAAGACTTTATTGCAGTGTACAATGCTGCCTGGGCGAACCATGAAGGCAACAAAACCATGACCAGGGAAGTTGCAATAAAAATGTTCAATTCAATCAAGTCGGTGATGGACGAGGAATTGATTTGGTTTGTTTACCGCTACGAACAGCCCATTGCATTTTGGGTAAACCTTCCAGAACTCAACCAGATTTTTCGCTTCCTGAATGGCCGTTTTGACCTGCTTGCCAAACTGAAGTTTTTGTACCTCAACTGGCGCAAGATCTGCACGAAGTTTACGGGCATCGCATTTGGCGTTATTCCTGAATACCAGGGACAGGGAATTGATTATTACATGATTGTGGAAGCTGCTTCTAAAATTCAGCCCCGCCAGCGATATGATGAACTCGAGCTGCAATGGCAGGGGGATTTTAATCCGAAAATGTTGAACATATCCAAAAATCTCGGAGCGAAGCAAAGCCGCGTCCTTACTACGTATCGGTATATGTTCGACAGGTCGAAAGAAGTGAAGCGCCATCCCGTTTTGCACTAAGTACCCTTGGTTATTTTTTTACAACTCGTGTTTCCTCTACCCTGAATTTCTCCTTAAAACATTAAATTTGCCAGCCACGTCATGGATAGATTTATAGTTTCAGCGAGAAAATACCGGCCCCAGAATTTTAGCTCAGTGGTGGGGCAATCTCATATCACAACTACGCTGAAAAATGCCATAAAGAACAACCAGCTCGCACATGCTTTTTTGTTTTGTGGCCCGCGTGGCGTGGGCAAAACTACCTGTGCACGGATTCTTGCTAAAACCATCAATTGTGAGAACCGTACAAAGGATGGCGAAGCCTGCAATGTCTGTAACTCCTGTGTATCTTTTGACAACGGCACATCTCTAAATATCCATGAGCTGGATGCTGCCAGTAATAATTCCGTGGATGATATTCGAGCCCTGGTTGACCAGGTACGCTTCGCTCCACAGGCGGGCAAGTACAAAGTGTACATCGTGGACGAGGTGCACATGTTGAGCACTGCCGCCTTCAATGCATTTTTGAAAACGCTGGAAGAGCCGCCACCATTTGCCATCTTCATCCTGGCGACCACGGAGAAACACAAGATTTTGCCGACGATCCTTTCGCGTTGCCAGATCTTCGATTTCAAAAGAATTACTAATAGCGACACGGTAGAGCACCTGCAGGAGATATGCTCCAAAGAGCATATTACCGCGGACCCGACTGCGCTGCATGTGATTGCACAAAAAAGTGAAGGATGCCTTCGTGATGCATTGAGTATCCTTGATAAGATTGTAAGTTTTACCAATGGAGAACTTACTTACTCAAACACGCTCGAGCACCTGAATATTCTTGATGAAGATTATTTTTTCCAAATGTTGGAGGCAGTAAAAACGCAACGCGTTGGAGATGCCCTGCTGCTTTTCGATGAGATTAACAGGAAAGGATTTGAAGGCGATATGTTCATGGATGGCTTTATGGAATTTCTCCGGAATCTTTTAGTAAGCAAAGATGCACGTGTCGCTATGCTGCTCGAAGTTTCTGAAGGATTTAAGCAACGTTACCTGGAAACTGCTGCTGCCACAGGCGCTGATCTGTTATTGGCGATGCTGAATATCCTCAACGAATCAGAGATCAATTACCGCCAGGCCCGCAATAAGAGGCTTCACGTAGAACTGACGCTCATAAAACTTTCATATCTCCAGCAGGCATTGGACATCTCCGGTGTTGGGAGCAAGGGGGAGAAAAAAAAACAACTTGAAGAAAGCAGGCCTGTAGCCTTCCGTGCTATCACAACGGTACCGGTAAAACAACAACCAAAGCCGGAGCAGAAAAAAGCACCTGCTGCCAGCGAAAAGCAAAATGAGGCTGGTGATCAACCCAGGGCTACCAAGGAAAAGAAGGCCGATACTGCAAGGCTGACGATCCAGGAACCTGCACCGGTATTTTCGCCTCTGCCAACAGACCATACGGCTGTTGCAACAAAAGCGCCTATCCGCATTAAACGCTTGAAAGGCCTGGAAAAGATCAGGGAACAGGTAGCCAGGGAAAACGAGCTAAACGGAAATGCCCTAAAGGAACTGAATGAAGAGGAACTTTACGTTTCCTGGGGGCTCTACATCGAAAAATTGCGGGAAAAGAATAATCACTCCGGCGTATCCACTTTTAAAGATGCGCAGCTTCGCATTGTAGACAGCAACTGTATTGAGATAAAAACTGAAAACAATCTTCAGCAAAGATTTGTAGAAGCTGAACGTGCGATGCTGATTGATCATTTGCAGTCCCATTTCAATAACCGGTTTCTTACTTACAAAGTGACTATTGACGAAAGCGCTGAAGAAAAAAAACAAGTTGAGCGCCCGCTTTCAACCAAAGAACAATACCTGAAAATCATAGAACAGTATCCTCTAGTAAAGCAATTAAAAGATAAGCTGGGATTACACCTGGATTATTGATGCAAAAAAACCTTTCAATGTTTACGATTCTTGGTGCTGGCGGTTCAATCGCCACAGAGGTTGCGAGAACCTTTTTTCAAAATAAAAGCCCATTCACTTTGGTGAGCCGGCACGCAAGATCTGTGTACGGCGGACTCACGCTCTCAGCAGACCTTACGAGCCGCAATCAAACTGATGAAGCCGTAAAAGGCTCATCGCATGTTTTGCTTTGTCCCGGCCTTAAGTATGATATTAAGATTTGGAAAAAGCACTGGCCCCTTATCATGAATAATACGATAGAGGCTTGCAAGAAGTATAAGGTAAAACTGATCTTTTTTGACAATGTTTATATGCTCGGCGACCAGGTGGGGCATATGACGGAGGAAACTTCCTACAGGCCTGTCAGCGAAAAAGGAGAAATAAGAAAGCAGATCGTTGAACAACTTCTTTCAGAAATAAAACAAGGAACCCTGGAGGCAGTGATAGTGAGAGCAGCAGATTTCTATGGCCCTAATTGCAAAACGAGTTTGCTGAATGCCCTGGTGTTAGACAATTTTGCTAAAAAGAAAGCCGCCCGCTGGCTTATAAATGAGAATGTGCTTCACTCTTTCACCTTCACACCCGATTGCGGCGAAGCAATCTGGAGATTGTATAATACTGATAAAGGCTGGAACCAGGTCTGGAATTTACCGACCGCACACCCGCCCCTGACCGGCAAGCAGTTAATAGAAATTGCTGCAAAGGTCTTTGACACAAAACCAAAATATTCGGTACTGAGTAAAAAGACGGTTGGCTTTCTCGGGATATTCATGAAAATTATGGCAGAGATGAAGGAAATGCTTTATCAGTATGAATCTGATTATGTTTTTGACTCATCAGCATTTGAGAACGCCTTTGACTTTACGCCCACTCCGTATGAGAAAGGCCTTGAACTGACGGCTGCCTCGTATAAAAAGTAAGCATCGGAAGCACAAATAAGCGATATTCCGCCCCGAAAGCTTTCCTGATTTTGCCTTAATTTCACCACTTAATTTTATAAAAAAGAATAATAATGGCGGAAGCGATATTAATGCCACGCATGAGCGATACGATGACGGAAGGCGTGATAGTGGAATGGCATAAGAATGTTGGCGATAAAATTAAGCCCGGAGACTTGCTGGCAGAGGTAGAAACTGATAAGGCTACCATGGAACTTGAAAGTTATAATGAAGGCACGTTGTTATATATCGGGGTTGAGAAAGGCAACTCAGTTCCGGTGGAAGGAGTGATAGCTGTAGTGGGCAAGGACGGTGAGGATTATAAAAAAGTATTGGAAGAAAATAAAGGTGACACCTCCGGCGAACCGGCGAAAGAAGAGAAGAAGGAAAGTACGCAGAAAAAAGAAAGCGACAGTAAACCTGCTTCAAAAAAGCCCGGTGGATCGGCAGAATTGCCTGAGGGTGCAAAAGTGATCCGCATGCCTCTGCTTAGTGATACCATGACGGAAGGAAAAATAGTGCAGTGGAATAAAAAAGTTGGGGATAAGGTAAAGAGTGACGATGTGCTGGCAGAAGTAGAAACAGATAAGGCCACTATGGAAGTAGTGGGCTATGAAGAAGGCACATTGTTGCACATTGGCGTTGAGGCCGGTGACGCTGCTAAAGTGAATGGCATCATTGCTATTGTTGGAAAAGAAGGAACAGATGTTTCCGGTTTTGTGGAAGCTGAGAAAAATGGTGGTGCTGAAGAACAGGGAAAAGATTCAGCTGCTCCGGAAGAAGCGGAGGAAACTGCACCGCAAAAAAGCGAGGCGCCAACAAACGGCGTGGAGAATTCTGAAAGCATGTCGGTGACGGAGGGTGGGAGATTGAAAGCATCTCCCCTGGCGAAAAGGCTGGCAAAAGACAAAGGCATTGACCTCTCGCAGGTACAAGGTACGGGCGACGGTGGCAGAATCGTGAAGAAAGATGTAAATGAATTTGTGCCTGCACCGAAGGAAAAGGCAGCACCAGCCGGGAAACAGGAAAAGGCGGCGGATGTGATGCCTTTTGAGCAGGTGGGTAAAGAAAGCCACGAGGACCTTACAAATACGCAGATGCGCAAAACCATTGCGCGAAGGCTGGCAGAGAGTAAATACCAGGCGCCGCATTTTTATCTCACCATGGAGATAAACATGGATAATGCCATAACCTCCCGCCAGGCAATAAATGAAATGAGCCCGGTGAAGGTTTCTTTTAACGATATGATGATCAAAGCCTGTGCAATGGCCCTGCGGCAGCATCCTGCAGTGAACAGCAGTTGGATGGGTGACTTTATCAGGCATAATAAACATATACATATCGGCTCCGCAGTTGCTATGCCGGAAGGACTGATTGTGCCGGTGATCCGTTTTGCTGATCAAAAATCACTTTCGCAAATAGCAGCAGATGCAAAAGGGCTTTACGAAAAAGCAAGGAATAAAAAGCTGCAGCCAGATGAGTTTAGCGGGAATACTTTTACTATTTCAAATCTTGGGATGATGGATATCGAAGAGTTTACGGCCATCATTAATCCGCCTGACAGCGCGATCCTGGCTGTTGGCAGAATAAAAGAAATTGTGGTGAAAAAAGGCGATGGCTTTGCAGTGACCAACGTAATGAAAGTAACATTGAGTTGTGATCATCGCAGCGTGGATGGGGCGGTAGGTGCGTCATTTCTTCAAACCGTGAAGAAATTTATAGAGAATCCTGTTACCATGCTTGTCTAGTTTTTCAAAGTAACAGTTGTTCATCATTTGAGATAACCTCACCAACTATAGACCATATCAATCAAACTATGTGCAGGCTAGTCCTCATTCTACGATCCAACTGCTGAGGTTTCATTTCTCATTATTTCTATTACCTATATATCTTTTCGCACTCAGCCAGCTACCAACGGTTGATTGGGCAAATGCGACGCTGATTTTTTTCATCCTTCATTTACTGGTGTATCCTTCCAGCAATGGCTATAACAGTTACATGGATCGTGATAGCACACCCATCGGAGGCTTGAAGACGCCTTTGCCGCCAACCAGGCAATTGTATGTAGTCACAATCTGGATGGATGTTGTCGCGATAATCCTGAGCCTTATAATTGGCATCACATTTACCATGGGAATTATCTTGTACATTTTGGCTTCCCGTGCTTACAGTTACCGGGGAATCAGATTGAAAAAACATCCGGTAATTGGCTATCTGACTGTCGTGATTTTCCAGGGAGCCCTGGTATTTTATTTGGTTTATTTCGGCAGCCACCAGGGGCAGCAACTTATAGTTCCGCTAATTGGAATGATCATATCCAGCCTGCTTATTGGCGGGGTATATCCCCTTACGCAGATCTACCAACACCAGGCAGACCTGCAAGACGGCGTGATTACCTTAAGTTATCAGTTAGGTTATAGGGGTACCTTTCTATTTACAGGCATCGTATATGCAGTTGCATTTGGATTATTGGCCTGGCATTTTTCCAGTATGTATGATCTGACTGGTTTTCTTATTTTACAAGTGTTGATGTTGCCTGTAATCATTTATTTTGTTTTTTGGATGAACAAAGTTTTCCGGGATGAAAATCAGGCGAATTTTAAGAACACTATGCGTATGAATTTGTTAGCCTCATTATGTACCACTCTTGCCTTCAGCATTCTTTTAATTCGCAACTACTTTGAGTAAAATAGTTTCTATAGGCACTGCTCTTCCCGCTCACCGGCATGCGCAGCAGGAAATATTGACTTTTATGCAGCGGGTGTATGCGATGAACGAGACTGAAAAAAGGAAGCTCCGGTTTTTATATAAGCGAAGCGCCATTGATACACGCTATTCCGTGGTGCCTGACTACACATTATTCGCCGCCGATTGGGAATTTTACCCGGCTTCTGAAAATTTAGACCCATTCCCGGGATTAGAGAAGCGTATGGAATGGTACGACCGGCATGCAGCTAATTTATCCGTTGACGCCATTAACGATTGCCTGGGAAAAGATTTCAGGAAGGAAAATATCACG
>JBBQSI010000082.1:0-10277 GCA_038213975.1 Chitinophagales bacterium | reverse complement strand
TGATCCATCGCGGTTTTTCCAATTATGGAAATACAGAATTCCGCAATGCGCCGATGTGGCACCTGCCCATTGAAATGAAGAGAAGATACCCGGAAATGATTCTCATCTGTGATCCTTCCCATATTTGTGGAAACCGCACTGCCCTGCAGACGATCGCCCAAAAGAGTATTGACCTTGATTTTGACGGCCTGATGATCGAAAGCCACATAGATCCCGATAATGCCTGGAGCGATGCTAAACAGCAAATTACGCCGGAGCGTTTGTCTGAAATGCTGGACAGCCTTATATGGCGATTTGAAAATACCGATCAAAAGGAATTCCTAACGGCGTTGGCTACCCTGAGAGAGCAGATCAATCACATTGACGATGAACTGATGACGCTGCTGGGGCAACGTATGAAGATTGCTGACAAAATTGGTGTCTACAAAAGGGATAATAACATTACTATTTTACAGACCAATCGCTGGAACGATATCCTCAGCCGGGCAATTACACGCGGTGACAAACTTGGCCTCAGTAAAGATTTTATCACAAAATATTTTGACGCTGTGCACCTTGAAAGCATCAATCACCAAAATAAGGTGATGAATGACTAAGAGCCCAAAGCCGGTGCTGTACGAATTCTCCGGGAAAAAGGTAGCCAGTCATTTCGATGTTTCATTTGATAAGGTTCCCTTACTGGCGACGGCACAACACATTGTTTACATAACTGATAGAAATGTTTACCGGCTTCACCGCGTAAAGTTTCCTAAAGCGCTCACCATCGTAATTGATGCGGGTGAGAAGAACAAGAATTTTAGAACTGTTACTGAGATAGTGGCGAAGCTGATTGAGTTGAAGGCGGACAGGCAAACGCTCGTGGTTGGTGTCGGTGGCGGTGTCGTTACGGATATTGCAGGTTTTGCTGCTTCTGTTTTCATGCGCGGGATAAAATTTGCTTTTGTTCCCACCAGCATTCTCGCGATGGTAGATGCAAGCGTTGGCGGGAAGAATGGTATTGACTTCGGGGTGTATAAAAACCTCGTTGGTATCATCCGCCACCCGGAGTTCCTGGTCTATGATTTTTCTTTCCTGGAAACTTTGCCGACAGCCGAATGGGAAAATGGATTTGCCGAAATAATAAAGCATGCCGCTATCAAAGACTATGAAATGTTCGAACTGCTGGAAAATTCATCGCTCAAAGAATTTCGGAATGGCCAACGTTCAGTTGCCGACCTTGTTCGCCGCAATGTAGACCTCAAGTATAGCGTCGTGGCAAATGATGAATTTGAGACAGGGGACCGCAAACTTTTAAACTTCGGTCATACGATAGGGCATGCAATAGAAAATGTATTGAAGCTGCCACATGGCCACGCGATCAGTATCGGCATGGTGCTGGCTGCAAAAATATCAGCGATGGTTGCAGGTTTGCCCCGGGAAGATGTTTCCCGTCTCACGCAGCTTCTTAAAAAATATAAGCTGCCCGTAAAAAAATCCTTCAATAGAGAAAAAGCCTGGCAAACATTATTGCATGATAAAAAGATGGCCCGCGAAAATATCGGATTTATTGTTTTACATGCTCTAGGAAAAGCTGCCGTTCACACGCTGCCTACTGACAAGCTTCACGGATTATATAAATCAGTTATTAATTGAAAGCAACAATATCTCCTTCCACAATTGCTGGAACCGTGCAGGCGCCTGCCTCTAAAAGCAGCATGCAGCGTGCTTGCGCCGTAGCGCTCATTTCCGGTGGTACAACGGTGATCTCGCACGCGGGTAATAGCAACGATGAACAGGCCGCCCTCGGCATTATACAATCCCTCGGCGCCGAAGTAGAAGCTGTAAAAAATCAACTCATCGTTAAGAGCCGCTACGATATCTTTCACGCAAAGGATACTTCAAAGCATACGCTTGTATCCTGTGGAGAAAGTGGATTGTCGCTACGCATGTTTGTACCTGTTGCAGCACTTTGTAATCATGATGTCACCTTCAATGGCGAAGGAAGCATATTGGCCCGTCCCATTAATTTTTTCGACGAAGTTCTTCCAAAGCTTCGCGTGTCGGTCAATTCAAATAATGGCAGGCTACCCATCACCGTTAGAGGACCGCTGAACCCGGTAACCATTACGGTAGATGGCTCACTCAGCTCACAATTTCTTACCGGGCTAATAATTGCTTACGCAAAGGCCTGTACGCAGCCAGTCACCATCAACGTCACCAACTTAAAAAGCAAACCCTACATCGATCTAACGTTGAAAGTGCTGGAGCAGTTTGGATATAAGATCGTGAATAATCACTTCGAAGAGTTTACTATTTACCCGCGCAAAGCATTAGCTGCCAGCTTCACAACCAACTACAGTGTTGAA
Source organism: Chitinophagales bacterium (assembly GCA_038213975.1). Classification (GTDB taxonomy): domain Bacteria; phylum Bacteroidota; class Bacteroidia; order Chitinophagales; family Chitinophagaceae; genus Ginsengibacter. Next base: position 7,932 of record JBBQSI010000082.1, on the reverse strand, counting down.
GGTGACTGGAGCAATGCTGCCTTTCTCCTGGTGGCTGGCGCCATCGGTGGTGAAGTCACCTTGAAAGGAATGGATATGCGGTCAACCCAGGGAGACCGGAAAATAATCAATGCACTTGAGTCGGCAGGTGCAGACGTAATGGTTGGCTGGAATGAAATAACTGTACGAAAGGCTGAACTTTCCGGGTTCAGTTTTAATGCGACACACTGCCCGGATCTTTTCCCTCCATTGGTGTCGCTGGCTTCCTATTGTAAAGGAATTACCACGATCACCGGTGTGGAACGCCTCAGATTTAAAGAAAGCAACCGTGGAATTACCCTGCAGAAGGAATTTGCCAAAATGAATGTGAAGATTGAACTCAAAGGCGACGTCATGATCATTCGCAATGACTTGAAAGTGAACGGGGCAGCCGTTAGTTCACATAATGATCACCGGATCGCAATGGCGACAGCCGTTGCCGGATTGGGTGCACGTGGTACAACAGAGATTGACGAAGCCGAGGCTGTGAATAAATCGTATCCCGGGTTTTATAAAGACCTGCAAAAATTAAATGCCTCCATTCAAACGGCTTAAGCCTACTTTTGCAGCTTATTTGCAGTTAATCAGCACACTTTAATGGGGTATACAGTTGCCATTGTCGGCAGGCCTAATGTAGGCAAAAGCACTTTTTTTAATCGAATGTTGGGTGAGCGTAAAGCCATCGTAGACGATACTAGCGGCGTCACCCGGGATCGTCAATATGGTATTGCGGAGTGGGCTGGCAAGCAGTTCAACCTGATCGATACAGGTGGCTTTGTGCAACATAGTGATGATGTCTTCGAAAGGGAAATTCGCAAGCAGGTGCACATCGCCATTGAAGAAGCCAATGCCATCGTCTTTATGTGCGACGTCACCACCGGCATCACCAACCTTGACCAGGAGATGGCAGAGTTGCTACGCCGTTCGGTGAAACCCGTTTATTTGCTGATCAATAAAATTGATAACCATGCACGTTTGCTTGAAGCTTCCGAATTTTATGCGCTGGGTTTCGAACATATTTTCTTTGTGTCTTCAATTAGCGGTACCGGCACCGGCGAGTTACTGGATGCCATTGTAGCGAACATTCCCGACGAGACATTGGAAGTGAATGACGGCCTTCCGAAGTTTGCGATCGTGGGGCAGCCGAACACGGGGAAATCCACTTTACTAAATGCTTTGACAGGGCAGGAGAGAACCATTGTCAGTGATGTTCCCGGCACTACCCGGGATTCTATTCACACTCACTATAATCTTTACAACAAAGATTTCATGCTCATCGATACCGCTGGTATCCGCCGTAAAACAAAGGTGAATGAAGACCTCGAGTTTTATTCGGTGATACGGGCGGTAAAAGCTGTGGACGAGGCCGATGTATGCCTGCTATTACTGGACGCAGAAAAGGGAATCACTGCACAGGACCTTAGTATTTTTTCCCTGGCGGCAAAAAAAGGCAAAGGTGTTTTGATCCTGGTGAACAAATGGGACACCATCGAAAAAGAAACAAATACTGCCCGGGATTATGAAAAAATTCTGAAGAAAAAACTCGCGCCTTTCAACGATGTTCCGATCATTTTTATCTCAGCGAAAGAGAAGCTGAGGATTTTCCAAGCTATGGAAACCGCCTTAAAAGTGTACGAAAGCAGGCACCGGCGAATATCCACTTCCAAGTTGAATGACGTTATTTTGAAGGCGATTGAATCTTATCATCCCCCGGTGGTACGAGGTCACCCGGTTAAGATCAAATACGTAACCCAGTTGCCAACGGTGGTGCCGTCATTTGCGTTCTTCTGCAACTTTCCCGATGACGTAAAAAGGCCTTATCGCAATTACCTGGAGAACCAGCTTCGTGAGAAGTTTGATTTCACAGGTGTTCCAATACGTATTTATTTCAGGAAAAAATAGTTGTCAGCGTCATATGGTGCATGGCGTGATTTTAGCAGGCGTTTTTTAAAGCAATCAAAATGAAAAAAATCTTTCCGGCAGTCTTTTGTGCAGCTTTCTTATTTGCCTGCAGTGACGGTACAAATATTTCGCAGGAGACGGATAACGATACACTGTCGTTGCCCGAAACAACTTCCGGGGTTGACACTAAGAAAACAGAGCCACTCAATATGGACGAAGGCATGATGGTCATGTTTGGTGGTAAAATGATGATCAACAAAAACCGCATTACCGTTCCTATGACCGAAGCTGTCACCTGCACCGATGGATGTACAGTGCATCCCGATGGCAAAGTGGAAATGAAAAACGGATCAACAATGATGATGAAAGAAGGAGACATCATTGACAAAGACGGTAAGATGATTCACCCAAGCGGGAAGATGGTGGACGTTTCTGACAGTCTGTAATTTCGTTTACCCTGCTGCGTTATAATGGTAAGGCAATCATCCCCCGAAACCTAACTCTCCATATGTTTTAAGATTAGGATAAATGCGATCAGTGTAACGACCAATAGCAGCGCGATTGCAACATACTGCCACTGCATGTCTTTTATTTTTCTTTTCTTCCGGGAGGCTTTCTTTTTTTCAAGGTATTTTTTAAGATAACTATTCACGTGATCGACCGTCACGTCGATATCTGAATTTTTTAAGGCTGCCAAACCTTCCAGGGCATCATCCATCATCCCGGAGTCGGCCATAGCAGCTTCCAGCTCATGTTTTTGTTCCCCAGTGAGTTTGTCGCTGAGATAATTCATGATATCCTGGTTGCGGATTTCCTTATTACCTTGAGACAGTATGTTTAAGAGATCTTTGTTCATTTTGTCATTTTGCCTGACCAATACCTTCCTGTAACATCATTTTCAGATTCCTCTTTCCATTTTGAATATAGCTTTTTACCTGGGCAATTGAATAGCCCGTCAGGTCCGTAATTTCCTGGTATGACTTTTTTTGAAGGTAAAATAATTGCACACATTCCCGCTGTTCCGGTTTTAGCTGTGGCACGCAGGCTGAAAGTTTTTCTAATAATTGTTCCTCTTTATACAGCATGTCCAGGTCTGGCTCCGGGGCCGTATCCTGCACCAGCTCCTCTTTCAACTCCAGGGGTTGTTTATTCTTATCCCGCAACCGCATGAGACAGTGATTCTTTGCGATCATGTAGATCCAGCTTTTGAAATATTGGACCTTATATTTTTTTAACTCACCTATTGCCTTTAAGAAAACCTGCTGCACTCCGTCACGGGCATCTTCTTCATTTTGCAGGTACTTCATGCATACGCCCAACAAAAGCAGGGTGTAACGTGGAAGCAATATTGCCAACCATTTATTATCATGATCACCGTAAAATTTTTCCAGCAATTCTTCGTCGGTGGAATTATTCATGTCGCGTGTGGGCAATACATCAAGCTTTATCCCCTGAGATGTAAACATAAATAAATTCCATAAACTACCTTCGCAATAAACAATCAATCCGTGATGATTTACGCTGTATGTTGCGTGCCGGTGAGCCCTGTGAGAGCAACTCCTTCTCACAAATCTGAAATGGTCACCCAGCAATTGTTTGGGGAAAAATCTGTTACGCTGGAAACCGCTGATGATGGCTGGGTGAAGATCCGGTTAAAATATGACGACTACGAAGGCTGGTGCCAGGGCAGCCATTTAGCAGAGCTTGATGAAGATCATTATACAAAACTAGATACAGATCTCACGGCAGGATGGGTGAATGACATCGATTATAACGGGCATCACATGTTCGTCCCCATGGGAGCTTCGCTCTCTGCGTTTGACAATGGGCGGGCTTTCTGGAGAAAAAATACCGTACACTTCAAAGGTGAAGTGTGGCAGCCGCAGGATGTGAAGATTACGGCAAAACTCATCAAAACAATTTCCTATAAATACTTAAACACGCCCTACCTTTGGGGAGGGAAATCAGTATTTGGTACTGATTGCAGCGGCTTCTGCCAGGTGGTGTATAAATTTCTTCACGTACAGTTGCCACGCGATGCATGGATGCAGGCTAATGAAGGAGAGCCCATCAGTTTTTTGCAGGAGGCAAAAACCGGGGACCTGGCCTTCTTCGATAATGATGAAGGCAAAGTTACACACGTCGGAATTCTACTTAACAAACATGAGATCATTCATTCATCCGGGAAGGTGCGCATAGACAAAATAGACAGCCAGGGAATTCTTAACCTCGATACGAAACAGCGAACGCACAAACTCCGAACGATTCGCCGTTATTTTTAGCATCTTTCACGGAACGCTTTTTACTTAAGTCTTAATGAGTCAGTTGTTAGAATTATCCGGAGATGATTCACCCGGGGAATCTCCAAAAGATGTTTGAGAAACCGGCGCTGGTTTTTTGTCATCCATTTTTTTGTCAAAAAAGATCATCTTCACTGCGAGTAAGATCATAAAAAAAGCAAAGATCTTTTTCACTGTTTCCTGCGGTAAAGCAAGTGCGATCTTACTGCCGAAATAGCTCCCCAGTAGAAAACCGGCGGCCACCAGCCAAACTACCCGCATATCCACATAGCCTGCTTTATAATATTGCCATACTCCCAAAATACCTATTGGAAGCAACAATATGCCCAACGAAGTTCCCTGTGCTTCCTTCTGGGAAAAAGCCAGCAGGTATATAAGCGCCGGTACAATAATGAGGCCGCCGCCAATCCCGACAAGACCTCCCAGCATACCTGCAGCCAGGCCAATCAATATGAGTATGATGACCGTAAATGTGTCCATGCGAACTTTTTTAATCATTACCTGGGAAATGTTTCTTTGTAGAATTCAATGGATTCCTCAATAATTTCAAAAGCTTTTTCTTTTGATTGAAAGTCGTTGATCTCTACTTTTTTGTTTTCAAGCACTTTGTATTGTTCAAAATAATTGCGGAGCACCTTGATAAAATGTTGTGGCAAATCGTCCATCGTCTTTATGTAGTTCACGCCAGGATCTTTCACGGCTACGGCGATAATTTTATCATCAATCATCCCTGTGTCAATCATCTGCATATTCCCGATCACGTGGGCCTCCACCAGGCATAGCGGCTGAATAGATTCCGAGCACATTACCAGGATGTCGAGCGGATCACCATCCTGCCCGAGGGTTTGTGGAATAAAGCCATAATTCATCGGGTAATGAAATGATGAATAGATCACCCTATCCATTTTTAGCAGGCCGGTTTTCTTATCGATTTCATATTTCGTTTTGCTTCCCTGCGATATTTCGATCATCGCGTTTACGTTCGTTGGGGCATTCTCGCCAAATGGCACGCCGTGCCAGGGATGAAGTGTATACATAATATGGATTTTTACGAGTAACCAAAATACATCACTTCACCGGGCTTTCCATGAAAGTATTCTTGCAGCAATGAGCCCAATTAAAAAAGTCGGCTGGAAAAGATGCCGGCAAAGGTGGCAAGAAGACCGGTGATCACGCTGACCAGGACATAAGTGACTGCCGTAAGTGCTTGTCCGTTTCGAAGGAGCAAAACTGTTTCGTTAGAGAATGCAGAAAAGGTGGTGAACCCGCCAAGGACGCCTGTGATAAAAAAAAGCTTCCAGGCCGGGTCGATGGCAGATCTTTCAGAAATACCAAATACAAATCCTATAAGCAGGCAACCAAGAACGTTCACAGCAAAAGTGCCGTAAGGAAATTGAGAAAGGAATTTTTCCTCCACATAGCTGGTGAGAAGGAACCGGCAAATACCGCCGATCATACTGCCAATGCCTACTGCCAGGATAAATTTTATCATATGCAATTTATCATGTCCTGCTAACGGTCAATAAAACTGTATTTAAAATCCACAAGCCATTCGCTCTTGCGCTTTACCATCTTGAGTGTTGATGGTTTCATTTTGAAAGTGTTAGAGTAATAAATCAACGCAAGGGAATCAGAAAGCTGTTTGACCGAATCGATAATGATATTTGCATCACGGTAGCCCTGCCTGATCTTTTCCTCCTGCTTTTGATTGAAGGATTTCAATCCACTGAAATATTCCATATTGGTACTGTCTGCCAGCAGGTATTTTTCAGCTTTGTCATAGTTGCCGTCCAGTGATGCTTCAATAAATCCCCGGCCTGATTCCAGTGGATCTGTTTTTTTAATCCCGGGCGAAGTATTACAGCTTACAAAGCCCGCAATAAGAATAATGAGTATGGCCCGACAAAGCTTCATGATTGGTTTTATTGTAAAATAAATAAAAGGAAACTAATTTTCGTCGGAATCCGGTATTTCACGCATACGCTTCATTGTTTCCCGGCCGATTGAGTCAAGATCCATCATTGTCTGGTGATCGAGTTTTAGAGAATCGCCCCTAGAATTATGTAACCTTCCGACACCATGCTCCTGCATTTTTTTTGATACCATTTGCATAAGTGTAGACATGTCGAACGCAACTTTCCAGGAACCACTTTCCTTTTTTAAAGAAAACTCGGTTGTCTCGCCGCTTCGTTTATCCTTTACCGGTACCAGGGCTTTATCGCCATCAATTTTCGCCGTGCCAATCTCTAAATTTTCTTTCGCGTAGCTAAAAATACTGTCTGTTTTACTTCCGCCTTTTTGCATGCCAAGTTGCATCATGTTTATCATCATCTCACTATCTTCCGTCACATAAGTTTTTGCAGCTTCAACATTTTTTTCGGTGACCGCTGTGAAAAATTTTCGAAGGACAGCATCAGGATCGTCACTGCCTGCATTACAACCGGCAAGAATTATGAGTATCATGACACAAAAGGTTGCGTAGGTTTTCATCTTTAAAATTTTATGACTAAAAATACTGTTGGCATTTGTTTTAGCGTAAAGAAAACACCACTTTTATTCTCAACCCATTTTTCCAGGTTAAAAGTTTGCCAACCTGTCGCACCTGTGTTTCATCCGGGACTAACGAAGATCAATAAACGCTGAAGTATTTGCGTCGGGTTTTCTCCTGGTCATTCAATTTTAGTACTAAGCTTTTAATAAAAAAAACAGGTAGCCAAAGACTACCTGTTCAAATCGAACCTATATTTCATTTAATCATCGTGGAATTTCTAATTCACGCACATGCTCTTTTTCGTATGCTTTAATGATCGCTTTTACCAATTTGTGACGCACAACATCCTCCTCATCTAACTCTACGTGGCCGATGCCATCAATACCTCGCAGAATGCGAGCAGATTTTTCCAGGCCACTTCTAATTTTCGGGGGCAGATCTATTTGCGTTACGTCACCGGTTATTATCGCTTTGGCGTTTGCACCAATACGGGTCAGGAACATCTTAAGCTGCAGGTCAGTGGCATTCTGCGCTTCATCCAAAATGATAAAAGCATTATCCAGCGTACGGCCACGCATATACGCAAGCGGGGCGATTTCAATTGTCCTCGTCGTCATGTAATAGCCAAGTTTGTCGGCCGGGATCATATCGTCCAGTGCATCATACAGCGGGCGCAGATAAGGATCAATTTTTTCCTTAAGGTCCCCGGGCAGAAAACCGAGACTTTCACCGGCTTCTACGGCAGGGCGGGTCAGGATAATTTTTTTGACCTGCTTATTCTTTAAGGCACGAACGGCGAGGGCCACGGCTGTATAGGTTTTACCGGTACCTGCGGGTCCGATTGCAAATACAATGTCATTTTTATCCAGTGACTGGACCATCACTTTTTGATTGGCTGTGCGGGCACGTACAGTTTTACCATTTGGCCCAAAAACCAATACATCATTGGGATTTCGTTCAATAAAATTGTCGATAACCTTTTCATCATCGCCACCCAGTATTTGCTCGAAATAGTTTTCACTCATGTGGCCATTGCGCTCCAGGTATTGAACGGCCAGCGTGATTTTTTCTTTAGCATCTTCAATCTGGTCCTGGGCGCCAATCAATTTGATCTGCGTGCCGCGGCTTAGGATTTTGAGGCGGGGAAATTTTTTCTTGAGAATGTCGAGCTTACCGTTGTTTACACCAAAAAATTCAATAGGGTTTACGGTTTCGAGGTTA
>JBBQSI010000081.1:0-10310 GCA_038213975.1 Chitinophagales bacterium | reverse complement strand
TAGAAAAAGTTTCCAAAGACATTATGCCTCCGGTAACATTTCAACAGCAGGAAAACTCATTGCCCGGCGTTATAGCGGGCAATAATTTTGAAGAAGGCCCGGTGGCACCACCCGAAGAAATTAAAGGAAGTGGTGTCGTATTCCAACCAGGCGAAAAGTCGAAGCATAAAGATTCTACCTTTTTGAAAGTCGAGATTGAAGCAAAATTTCCGGGAGGTGAAAAGGAATGGTACAAGTATGTAAGCCAGGCACTGCTGAAAAAGATAGACGCTTTTACGGCGGAAGATTTTGGCTCCTGCACTGTCAGGTTTATCGTGGATAACGAAGGCAAAGTAAGCAATGTAGAAGTGATCTCGCCAAAGAATACCTTACTGGAAAAGGTAGCAAAAGAAGCCATTGAGAGAGGTCCTGACTGGATTCCCGCGATGCAAAATGGCAGGTACGTAAAAGCATACCGATTGCAGCCCATATCATTTCAAAATGTAAATGAATAAATTAATGTATGCTGACCGCGGATTTCGCGGACTCTCTGATGTCAGTAGCAGTACGGAGATCCACCCCTTTTTTCAACAGGTGATATGTTGTATTGAAAGTAAGTGAGTCGGGAACGATGTAGTCTTCCGGTGAACCGATAAGTGGAACTTTTTCCTGGTGCAATTTCTCGCAGACATTTTGCACATCCTCCTTATTACTGGCATATGAAATATCCTGGTAACCGGGAAAAGAAAAAATAAAATGTAGCGCCTTTTTTCTCAATATTTTGCCGGAACTCCTTTACTCTATTAAAAACGGCCGGGTTCAATTCTTTGGTCATCTAAAACTGGAAATAAATAAATTGTTGCTCCTTGCCGGCGAACCAAAAGATCATAAATATTAAGACGTAGTAAAAAGCATAACGATATGCCGGGCGCCACTTAAATCCTAAGTCTGCGATGGCGTACTGGTTCAATCTGCCCCGCCATTCTATCAGCATAAATATGATAATAAAGCAAATGGTGATAGCTGCATCTGTCATGCCCTGGAAGTGTGGAACGGAAAATAGTGACTTTGAAAAAATTCCGCCGATAAAACTGAAGGCATGTGAAACGTCGTAAGCCCTGAAAAATATCCAGGCTAACACTGTCAGTGAAAACGTGATGACCATCGAAAGGAGTTCTTTCGCGGTGGGTAAAGTTCTTCCTTCAGCAACCATATTCAGGTTAGCCCGGTTCGTGCGAAAAACAATGGAAGGCATAATGTATAATGCATTTAGAAATCCCCAAATAATAAAAGTCCAGTTTGCACCATGCCAAAAGCCGCTCACAATGAAGATGATAATAGTATTCCGAATGCGCATCCAGTTTCCTCCTTTGCTGCCCCCGAGCGGAATATAAAGGTAGTCGCGGAACCAGGTAGACAGCGAAATATGCCAGCGGCGCCAAAATTCAGCTATGTCCCTGGAAAAATAGGGGAAAGCAAAATTTCTAAGAAGATCTATGCCAAATAGCCTTGCCGTGCCCAGGGCTATATCGGAGTAGCCGGAAAAATCACAATAGATCTGGAAAGTGAAAAAGAGCGCCCCCAATAACAGGGTGCTCCCCCCATAATCTGCGGAATTATTGAAGATGAGGTTGGCAAATTCTGCACAGCGATCGGCGATCACAATTTTTTTAAACAAGCCCCATAGGATTTGGCGAAGTCCGTCAATTGCCTGAGCATAATCAAACGTTCGAGGCTTTTTTATCTGGGGCAGCAAGTGTGTAGCCCTTTCAATAGGCCCTGCCACCAAAAGCGGGAAGAAGCTCACAAAGACTGCATAGTCTATATAGTTCTTTTCTGCAGGAATACGCTCGTAATAGATATCGATTACGTATGAGAGGCCATGGAATGTGTAGAATGATATCCCAACGGGAAGGATCACCTGCAGGGTCCACGGCGAAACCTGCCAGCCGACGTGGGACACAGCTTCGGCAAAGGATTCTGCGAAAAAATTATAGTATTTGAAAAACCCCAGGAAGCCGAGGTTGATAATAATACTTAACCAAAACCAAAATTTCTTTGATGCCTTGGTTTTTGATTCAAACATTCTGATACCGGTGGAATAATCCAGCACAGTAGAAAAAATCAGCAGGAATAAAAACCGCCAATCCCAGCAGGCGTAGAAAAAGTAGCTGGCGAACAGCAAAAGCATGTTTTGAATCTTCAACGATTTCCTGGTGACAAACCAGTAGAGAAAAAACACGACCGGAAGAAAGATGGCGAAACTTAGGGAGTTAAACAGCATGTGGACGCAAATCAGTATAGGCCGACGGATAATAGCAGATGTTGAAAAACGTGGCAAAAAAAGTGGTTATTGCCAAGCATGAAAAAAAATTTGATTTATGCTTTCACAGCCAATCACTTTTCTCACTTCCTACATTGTTTTCTATCCTTTCGGGAACCCGCTTTAGTATTGTTTTAAAATGATGGCCACCTTCCTCATCTGGCCTATAATTGATTTTTATCCAACGAATTCTCCCGCTCTTAATTGCATTTATCTTTACCGCATGCAGTCTAAACTTTCCGGCTGGGATGATACTATCGTTGCGTTGGCTACTCCCCCTGGCATAGGCGCTATCGGCGTGCTGCGTGTGAGTGGTAAGAAAAGTTACCCGATTATCAATCACCTATTCCCTTCTAAAGACTTACTAAAAGAAGTCGCGAACACCCTCCATGTGGGGCTGTTACGGGAACAAGATTCGGTGCTGGATGAAGTGGTGATCTCATTGTTCAAAGCCCCTGCCTCCTATACCGGAGAAGATGTTATAGAGATCAGTTGCCATGGTTCGCCCTATGTGCAGCAACAGGTTTTAAACGCTATCATCGCTGGCGGCGCCCGCCTCGCAAAGGCAGGCGAATTCACCCAGCGTGCGTTCATCAACGGAAAACTAGACCTTACAGAAGCTGAAGCAGTTGCAGATCTGATCGAAAGCAACACTGCGGCGGCACAAAAAGCGGCCATAAATAAGATGCGCGGCGGCTTTTCCAAAGTACTAAAAGATCTAAGGGAAAAACTCATCTCTTTCTCAGCCCTGATAGAACTGGAGTTGGACTTCAGTGAAGAAGATGTGGAATTCGCCGACAGGAGCCAGCTACGGGCGCTGCTCGACCAGCTTGATGTAGCAGTTACGGACCTTATCCAATCTTTTCAGTTGGGAAACGTTATCAGGAATGGCGTGAGCGTGGCTATTGTCGGCATGCCCAATGCCGGAAAGTCCACTTTGCTCAACAGTTTACTCAATGAAAACCGCGCCATTGTAAGTGATATTGCCGGCACCACCCGCGATACAATTGAAGAAGTGTTAAATATCGAGGGTATTTTATTCCGGTTGATTGATACCGCAGGCATTCGGGAGCATACGCTTGATGTGATAGAGAATATGGGTGTGGTGAGAAGCCGCGAGAAAGTGAGGGAAGCCGATATCGTCGTTTACCTGTACGATGTGACTGCGGCTAATTCGAACGAAACAAAAAAAATGGCAGAAGAGCTGCGGCGCGATAATCCTAAGATCATAACTGTCGGAAATAAATGCGACGCCGCAGATGAGTCTTCCCTCAAAGTATTTCATGAGGCTATGCCCGGCTCCGTATTTATCGCCGCAAAATCAGGTACAGCGATTAATCAATTAAGGAACAAACTTTTTTCTGCAGCAGCCGGCGATTCTTCCCTGGGTGAAAGCGTGGTCATTACGAATGCCCGGCACTACAATGCGCTGAAGGAAGTAAGCACTTCTCTAACCGATATTCGCAACGGCCTGGATAATAATATCTCCGGGGATTTGTTGGCGCTTGATATCCGCAGATGCCTGCATTACCTCGGTGAGATCACCGGTGAGATCACCAATGAGGATATGCTGGATTATATATTTAGTAAGTTTTGTATTGGAAAGTAATTTTTTCGGCGATCAACTCCGCAGGTAGCGATGTAATCTAAAAGAAAAAAACACATGAAACTCATCATAAAAAATATGGTTTGTCCCCGTTGCATAACTGCAGTAGAACAGATTCTCAAAAAAAACAAACTGCAGTTCAGTTATGTACGTTTGGGCGAGGTGGAGTTACAAAAAGACTCGGGCAAAAAGCAACTGCTGCAACTTGCTGAAGACTTACAAGCCACCGGGTTTGAACTGCTGGACGACCAGAAAATGCAACTGATTGAGCAGGTAAAAAACTTGCTTATCAAAATGGCGCAATCCGGCAATGTGGAAGAGCATTTCAGCCTCAGCAAATATCTTTCTGAAAATATTTTTAAAGACTATTCTTCCATAAGCAAGTTGTTTTCCCAAGTAGAAGGAATCACCATTGAACAGTTCTTTATCCTCCAAAAAATTGAAAAAACAAAGGAGTGGCTGATATACGATGAACTTTCACTCAGCCAGATTGCATTTAATCTTGGATACAGCAGTACACAACACCTTTCCAGTCAGTTCAAAAAGCTCACCGGTATGACGCCATCACAATTCAAACAACTGGGAGCAGTGCATCGCAAGCCGATTGACAATGTCAGGGGTTGAATGTTAAGTTCTGAATGATGAATTATGAATTTGAATTTTTGAGTTGTTTAATTCGTACATCGTACATCGTACATCGTAATTCGTAATTCGTAATTAATTCGTACATCCCTGACATTTATCTGCACATCTTATCCCAAATGATGTAATGACAACCAGTTTTACTAAGCGATCTTTGTTATGTCCAAAAAGGACTAAAGATGAACAAAGAAACAAATACAATTAACCTTCCCTTAGCCGGTGTAGACAGCGAACATTGCGCCTTGATTGTTGACAAAGGTTTAAGCAAAGTTGAAGGAGTTAAGACCCAAAAAGTAGAGCTGAACAACAACCGGGCAGTCATCACTTCAGATGATGAATTGCACACCATTCCAAAAGCCGTAAAGGCTATAAGGGATCTGGGCTATGGGGTTGATACTGTGAAAAAATCTTTCCCTGTACTCAACATGAGCTGTGCTTCCTGTGCTGCCAGTTCTCAGAGCATGTTGGAAAACACAGCAGGGGTTGTAAATGTTTCAGTTAACTATGGCAACGCCATGGCACAGGTAGAATATGTTCCTACCATCACCGATGCGCAAAAACTTAAAACAGCCATGCAAAGCATCGGTTATGACCTGATGACCGATGAAACTGAAGAAGCAAAAGATGCTTTGGAGGAAATGCAGCATCAGAAATATGAAGTGCTGAAAAGACGAACCATCGGCGCTGTTGTGCTTTCTGTTCCTGTGGTGGTTATAGGTATGTTTTTTATGCAAATTCCCTTTGCCAATTACATCATGTGGGCATTGGCAACACCAGTGGTGTTTCTTTTTGGCAAACAGTTTTTTATTGGTGCCTGGAAACAGCTAAAACATCGATCGGCCAATATGGATACCCTTGTGGCTCTAAGTACCGGCGTGGCTTACCTCTTCAGCGTGTTCAATACCGTGTACCCGCAATACTGGAACAGCAGGGGTCTTGAAGCACATGTATATTTTGAAGCTGCCGCCGTGGTGATTGCCTTTATTCTCCTGGGTAAAATGCTGGAGGAAAAAGCCAAAGGCAACACTTCATCAGCCATAAAAAAATTAATGGGTCTTCAGCCTAAAACAGTAATAGTCGTAGATGAAGGCGGGGAGCAAATGGAAACGCCGATTGCTTCTGTAAAGGTGGGCGATACATTGTTGGTGAAGCCGGGAGAAAAGATTGCTGTGGACGGAACTGTAAAATCCGGAAATTCCTTTGTAGATGAAAGCATGATTAGTGGTGAACCCATTCCGCTGGAAAAGGCGCCCGGTGAAAAAGTTTTTGCCGGAACCATTAACCAAAAGGGAATTTTCCAGTTTGCGGCAGACAAAGTGGGCGGCGATACCGTGCTGGCGCAAATCATTAAGATGGTGCAGGAAGCGCAGGGCAGCAAGGCTCCTGTGCAAAAACTGGTAGATAAAATTGCAGGCATCTTTGTGCCGGTCGTTATATTAATTGCTATCGTCAGCATGATCGCCTGGATTGTATTGGGTGGAGAAAATGGTTTTACACAAGGCATGCTGGCATTGGTAACCGTGTTGGTCATCGCTTGTCCATGTGCGTTAGGCCTGGCAACGCCTACAGCCATCATGGCGGGCGTGGGCAAGGGTGCAGAGAATGGTATTTTGATTAAGGATGCAGAATGCCTGGAACTGGCTAAGAAAGTGGATGCCATCGTGCTCGATAAAACAGGCACTATCACCGAAGGAAAACCAGAATTGGCAGCCATTGCCTGGAAAGACGGCGCTGCGGAAGATGAATTATCTAACCTGCTTTTTATTATTGAGCAACAATCGGAGCATCCTTTGGCAGAGGCAGTAGTGCGTCATTTTAAGGAGAAAAAATTTAAACCCTTACAACTTGAGCAGTTTGAAAGTATAACCGGTAAAGGTGTACAAACAATGTATAAAGGCAATACTTATTTTGTAGGTAGCCCTTCGTTATTAAAACAGGAAAATATTTCTATTGAACCTGCCCTGCAGCAGAAAGCAGATGAATGGCTCAGCAAAGCGCAAACCGTTGTATGGCTGGCAGACCGCGAAAATGCATTGGCAGCTATTGCCATTGCTGATAAGATAAAAACAACATCTATCCGGGCAGTGAAGGACTTACAGCAAGCCGGCATCGCAGTGTACATGCTCACCGGCGATAACAGCCATACGGCGAAAGCCATTGCAGAACAGGCAGGAATAGAACATTACAAAGCCGAAGTACTACCGGCTGATAAAGCAGCTTTTGTAAAAGAATTGCAGCAACAAGGCAAGGTGGTAGCCATGGTGGGCGACGGTATCAATGACAGCAATGCACTGGCGCAGGCAGATGTGAGCATCGCCATGGGCAAGGGCAGCGACATTGCCATGGATGTGGCCAAAATGACCATTATATCTTCTGACCTTTCCAAAATTCCGCAGGCAATAAAATTATCAAAGCACACAGTTGCCACCATTAGGCAAAATCTTTTTTGGGCATTTATCTATAACATCATCGGCATTCCTATTGCCGCAGGTATCCTGTATCCGTTCAATGGATTTTTACTAAACCCTATGATTGCAGGAGCTGCTATGGCCTTAAGTAGTGTGAGTGTGGTTTCTAACAGCCTCCGGCTGAAATGGTTAAAATTGTAAGCAGTATTATTTAGTTTGCTTAAAAGTTAATTTTCTAAGCTATGATCAATTGTGCCATAAAATAGATTTGCTTAATGAAGATGTTACCAGTGCTGAAGAATAATAAAGGCTTTGACTGAAAAAGTATTTTGCCTGGTTAGCAGCAGATCATTTGAGTCGATGACTTTTGCCGGCGCCACCATGCTTATTCCTTTTAATGGTGATTTCCGATGGGTGCACAAAATCAGGTGAAAGTTTTTTCTATAAAAAAAATCAACAAATTCTGGGCAACTGTTCTCCGGTAAGCATATTCAGCATTCTTCTACCGCCGATGCTACTGGTTAATATCACTTGTTTGGGATGATCCGTTGTTACAGAACCAATAATTGCAGCATTGCTTCCCGAATCCGCAGCTCTTAAAACATCAACTACCTGCTGTGCTATTTCTGCTTTAACTGATACAATAAAAATCCCTTCATTGGCAACATACAAAGGATCCAATCCTAACATTTCGCAGGCGCCTTCAACCTGTTCACTTAACGGAATGGCATTTTGTATCAGATCAATTCCTAAGCCGCTGTCTTTTGCCAGTTCGTTCAAAACCGTTGCCACACCACCTCTAGTGGGGTCACGCAAAAAATGAATGTCCTCGCCAAAAAGATCCAATAAATTATTTACGGCAGGTGCAAGGTTGCATGTATCGCTTTCAAGATGTGTTTCAAAAACCAATCCTTCACGTACTGACATGATCGCAATACCATGTGTTGCAACATTTCCGCTCACAATTATTTTGTCCCCATCTTTTACATTTATCGCAGCAATATTTGCTTTCGGATGTACTTCACCAATGCCGCTTGTGTTCACAAAAATTTTATCTCCGCTTCCTTTTTCTACAACTTTTGTATCGCCTGTTACCACTTTTACATTTGCTTCTTCACAGGCAAATTTTATGGCTACCAAAATCTCCCAAAATTCTTTTACAGGTAAGCCTTCTTCAATAATAAAACTTAATGATAAGTACCGTGGCGTTGCACCGCACATGGCAAGATCATTCACAGTGCCATTCACAGCCAGCTCTCCAATATTTCCGCCGGGAAAAAATACAGGTGTTATTACAAAACTGTCCGTAGTAAAAGCTACAGGATTGTTTAGTTGCAGAAATGCCCCATCATGATGCTGATCGAGGTAATCATTTTTTAAGATATCAAACACACCGCTGTTAAGAAGATTATGAGTTAATACTCCGCCGCTACCATGCCCTAAGGTAATGATGTCAAAATCAAGCTTCGGCATTGGGCATTGAAGTTGCATCTGTATTTTTTTATTTCGAAGTGCTGTTTCTGCCATGAAATATTTTTAAAAGATATTATTATGAAGTACTTAGGCTAAAGCCCTTTTTATTGCTTTTCTAATCCCCGGCATAAATGCCGGAGTTATAAAACGCTGCGACTTGCACTATCAATTATCCCACAGCTTTAGCCTTGGGATTGACAAAGCTTTTAGTGATTTTCTAATCCCCGGCATAAATGCCTGGGTTATAAAACGCTGCAACTTGCACTATCAATTTAACCCACGGCTTTAGCCTTGGGATTGACAAAGCTGAAAAGATTATTGGCTTTAGCCAAAGTCTTCTTCATATCCCAGGCTTTTTAAAAACCGTTTGTATTCTTCCATGAATGTTTGTTTTTGATGATGCGCCTGTTGGTTCCTGATATAGGTTCGCACAAATTCTATTTTGTCTTCGCTCACAGATGCTGCAAAATATTTATTAGCCCATGCTAACCCGTCTTTTATTAGCCCTGTTTGATTTGCCCAATGAGCACTTTCGCCTTTTAATAATTGCATTTGCTTTGATATACTATTCTCAGTTTTTAAAAGCATTAGCACATGTATATGTTCGTCATGACCATTAATTGTATCAATGTAAATACCTTTTTCTTTTGCATTGGAAATAATATGGGAACAAACTTGCTGCAGGATTGTTGGATTTAATATCGGCTCCCGATTTTTAGTTCCCCAAACTGCGTGGATCCATATTTTTATGTATGACATGTATAAGAAGTTATTTATTAAACAACTTAGGCTAAAGCCTGTGTTGCTACTTTCTCAATTCCCCGGCATAAATGCCGGGTTTTAAAAACCTGCCGTCCATCTTATCAAAATTCCCCGGTGTAAATGCCGGGGGCTATAAAAACGCTGTGACTTGCACTTTCAATTAACCCACGGCTTTAGCCTTGGGATTGACAAAGCTGATAAGATTATTGGCTTTAGCCAAAGTCTTCTTCATATCCCAGGCTTTTTTAAACCCCCGGCATAAATGCCGGGGCTATAAAAACCTGCCGTCGATCTTTTATTATTGAATGATGAGCAGGTAAACAGCAACTTAAACTATTTCAATTCAAACTCCCACTTTCTCCACTTCATTCACTGCTGAATAAAAATGATAGTAGGTGGCACAGGATCCTTCGGAAGAGACCATCGGAGCTCCGAGTGGATTTGAAGGTGTGCAAAGAGTCCCAAAATTCGTACAGTCCAAAGGTTTTTTCAATCCTTTCATTATTGCGCCGGCGATACAGGTTTCGTTTTCTTTTGTTTCTTTCAATGGTACATTGAATTTTTTCGTTGCGTCATACGCTGTATATTTTTCTTTTACTTCCAACCCGCTTAGCGGAATAACATTCAAGCCACGCCACATGCGGTTGCTAATTTCAAAGATTTCCATAATAGCTTCCTGGGCCGGTATATTACCTTTTTCCCTAACCACTCTTGCATATTGGTTTTCCATTCTGTATTCGCCTTTTTCCAGTTGCCTAACTACCATTAATATTCCATGCAACAGATCTATTGGTTCAAAACCTGTAACCACAATTGGCACTTTATATTTTTCTACGATTGGATAATACTCACTGTTGCCCATTATGGTGCAAACATGACCTGCAGCCAGAAAAGCCTGCACTACAGTTTCAGGATCGCTCAATAAAGCTTCCATAGCAGGTGGCACCAACACATGCGATGCGATGATTGAATAATTTTTTAACCCGAGTTGGTGTGCCTGTATAACTGACAGCGCATTTGCCGGTGCTGTTGTTTCAAAACCCACGGCAAAAAACACCACCTCTTTGTCAGGATTTTGCTGCGCTAATTTTACTGCTTCCAGTGGCGAATATAAGAT
>JBBQSI010000080.1:0-10352 GCA_038213975.1 Chitinophagales bacterium | reverse complement strand
TATCCTTTGGTATCGGATGCGCTCGTGATCGTTTTTATCGAGCATATCAAGACTTAGGTTACTGGATTCTGTTGCACTGTAAATCTTTACAGGAATATTTACTAGTCCGAATCCTATGGCGCCCGTCCATATTGGTCTCATCGTTTAAAAGATTGGTGGATAAATAACTATGAAAAGTTTGTGCCTGTTTAATATAAGGTAATCAATGGGCTGCTGAACGCCGGCAGACTTCATTTGCCGGGTTCATGTAGAATTAATTCCTCAGGAAATTTATTGTGTTCCTTCAGCCGTGGCTTACGGTCAAATTCCAGCAAAAGCACAGGCAGCACAATGAGATTGGTGAGCGTTGCTGCAAACAATGTAACGCCCGTTAACCAGCCTAAGGACTGTGTGCCACCAAATCCACTGAAGCAAAATATTACGAACCCGGCAATCAATACGAGTGAAGTATACAAAATGCTAAGTCCCGTATGACGGATGGTGAGTGGCACCGTCTGTGCTGCGCTGTAATTGTGTGAAGGAAGTTCCTGTTTGTAATTTACCAGGAACCTGATGGTTACGTCAATCGCTATCCCGAGTGCAACGCTGAAAATAAGCACGGTTGAGGGCTTAAGCCTTATCCCGGCCCAACCCATTACACCTGCCGTAATCAACAGGGGAATTACATTTGGAATGAGGGAACAGAAGAGGATCTTGAAAGATCGAAACAGGTACAGCATACACAAGGCGATCAGCAGGAAGGCCCAAAAAATACTTTCTTTCAAACCATTAATGATGTAGGTGCTCCCTTCCAAAAAGGTAATGGTTGAGCCGGTGAATGTTACCTGGTATTTTGACGTATCGAAGAGTTGGGTTGAGCGCTGCTTCAAATCATCCAAAATCAACGGCAACCTGCTGGTTCCCACATCGGCCATGTTGACGCTCATACGCGTAGTGCGCCGGGCAGTATCAATAAAGCTTTTTAGAAGTGAGGCCAGTTCGTTCGGCTTACCACTATCTGCCGAAGGGCGAAGATATTCTGACACGAATGACGCATCAAACGAATTGGGCAACGCATAGTTAGCTGAGTCGCCTTCATAAAAGCCCTGCTTTACAAATTTGATACCTTCTGCAATGGATAGTGGGCGGGAAAGCTCCGGGCGATCGTTGATATACATCGAAAGAGAATCCATCTTTGTAAGTACCGGCAGTATTCGCGAACCCGCAAGCCCATATCTTTTTTTGGTTTCGATCATGATCTCCAGCGGCATAACGCCTCCAAAATTTTTTTCGAAAAATTTTAAGTCAGCGTATATCTTATCCGTTTTTGGAAGATCATCCACTATAAAACCTTCCGTTTTTAATCGGAATATTCCTGCGACGGAAAAAACGACTATCACTAACGCGGCTGCATACACGAATTTTTTATGATGAATCACCCAGTGCTCAACTTTAAGTAGTACATTGGTAAACAACCTGGAGTTTAAATAATTCAGCTCTCCCTTTCGTGGTGCCTTCATATAGCTTAGTGCTGCCGGCAGTAAGATGAAGGAGATGACGAAAATCAACATGATACTCACGCCTGCCACCTGTCCAAATTCCACGAGTATGGCGCTTTCCGTGAGGGCAAATACACCAAACCCGATAGCAGCCGTAAGATTACAAAAAAGAGTGACCACGCCCATTTTGCTTACCATGTCAATCAGCGATTTTTGTTTATCCCCACTTGCCTTGTAATTCGTATGGTATTTATTTAAAAAATAAATACAGTTAGGGATCCCGATCACCACCACGAGGGGCGGGATCAAGGCGGTAAGCAAAGTGATCTTGTAGCCAAATAAATAGATCAACCCAACACTCCATACCACGCCGATCATCACCACCAGCAGACTTAGCATCATCGTACTTACGGAACGGAACATTAGTAAAAGAATCAGGGCAGAGAGCACGAAAGATCCGATGATAAACCATTTCATTTCACCTGCGATCCTTTGCGCGACCTGGGTTCTGATCAACGGCAGCCCGCTTATGTGCGTAGGGATGCCGGATTTGCCGGTGAAAGCATTTGTTTTCTCCACAATTTGATCTACTACGTCCACCCGTGACTTTGAGTTGAGTATATCCTTGTTGATCCTTACGGCCATGAGGTAAGCCCTGGTGTCCGGGTTGTAGAGCAAAGAGCGGTAGAACGGTAACGCGTAAAAAAGAGACAGGCTGGAATCAAGCGCTGCCTGGTCCCCGGGCATATTAGTGAAGACCGGTTTCGCAATCAGTTTCTGGGTGGATGTGTCTTTTAGGAGGTAAACGGAGTTGCCAACGCTAAGTACTTCTTCAACATATTTTACCTGTTTTAGTTGTGACAACAGCGCCTGGTAGGCAGCAAAAATTGTTGGCTGGAAAAGGCTGTCGGTTTGTACCCCGATGACGATGAGGTTGCCATCATCACCAAACTTTTCTTTAAAAGCCAGGAAGTCAACATATTTGGGATTGTCTGCGGGAATCGCTTTTGAAAAGTCGTAACTCAGCTTCACCCTGGATGCAAAAAACCCCATCACGATGGTGACAGCCAACAAAAGCAAAAGTAAAACGAGCCGGTGTTTTAACACAAAGCCAGCAAGGCGACTCCACATTAACGGTGCACTTTGAACAAAGAAACTAAATTTCTTGTGGAAACAAGTTCTGGCAACCGCCGGAAAGTTATATGCAGATCAAATAGATGCTAACTGTTCTTCTACAAAGTCCATCAAGGTTTTGATATGACCTGGCGAGAAATCGAATTTTAAACCTGCTGCTTCATACAGTTCGGGTAATGTTTTCATTCCGCCGAGGCTTAAAGCTTTCATGTAATTGTCGAGCGCCTGCTCCGGATTTTTCTTATACTGCATCCACATGCCGATTGCTCCGAGTTGGGCTATGCCATACTCAATATAATAGAAGGGAACCTCAAACAAATGAAGTTGCTTTTGCCAGCTATTAGATACATATTTTTCCAGGCCACTGTAATCAATTTCGGTATCCCTGAATTCGTCGACAATTTTCATCCAGGCCGTTGTTCTTTCTTCAGTAGTATGTGCCGGGTGTTCATAAATCCAATGCTGAAATTTATCGATGATCGCAATCCATGGAAAAATTGAAATCGTCCTCTCCAACTGGTGCTCCTTTGCACGGCGCAGGTCATCAGCATCATCAAAAAATACGTGCCAGTGATCCATCGTAAAAAGCTCCATCGCCATGCTTGCCACCTCTGCAATTTCCATCGGGTATTCCTTGAAAGCATTTAATTCCAGCGGATGCGAAAGGAAAGAATGTACCGCATGGCCGCCCTCATGAACCATCGTAGTGACATCATGCATTTGCCCGGCTGCATTCATAAAAATAAATGGTGCACCAGTTTCTGCGAGTGGGCAGTTGTAACCACCAGGAGCCTTGCCTTTACGGCTTTCCAAATCCAGGTGCTTCATGGCATGCATCTGCCTGAGGCAGTCTGCAAAAAAAGGCCGGAGTTCCTGAAAGCAGGCAATTGTTTTTTCCAACAATTCTTCGCCCGTTTTAAATGGGTTAAGTGCAGGTGTGCCTGCCGGCTCGGCTTCCGTATCCCAGGGACGAAGCGCGTCAACGCCTAACTTTTTTCTTTTAGCAGCAGATAGCTTTTTTGCAATGGGCAATACGTGCAGCTTCACTGCCTCGTGAAAACCAAAACAATCTTCTTTGGTGTAATCAAACCTGCCCAGCTCCTTAAATTTATAATCGCGGTAATTTTCAAACCCGGCATTTATAGCCACCTGGTGACGGCGGGTGACGAGCTTATTGTAAAGTCCGTCCAGCTCGTTTTTATCCTGCAACCTGCGCTCTCCAATTTTCCTGTATACCTCTTCGCGCAGCGCACGATCGTGGCTTTCAAGAAACTTCGCTGCTTGCTGCAGCGTATACTCGCGGCCTTCAACCTCCACCGTCATTTTACCAGTGATGGATCCAAACTGCTGGGCCAGCACCGCCAGTTCTGCCTGGATGGGAATATTCTCCTCCCGGAAAAGATCAATGCTTTTCTTCACGGTGCGGAAATAGGTAAAATACTTCTCCCTCTCGAGTTGATCTGCAAAAGGAGACTGGATTAGTTTGCGGTTGAGCGCATCAGCAAATGGTTGGATTTTGGGATGTATTTCAAGACAGAAATAATTGAAGGCCTCCTCCAGTGAATTATCAGTAGTGTCGCAGGTCATGCGGATTTGCCGCCAGCTAAAGTCTTCGTTAATTACAGCATCCAGTTCGTTTACATCAGCCAGCCATTTTGCAAAGTCCTGCGCCGAAGAAATATTTCTTTCCAGCAGTTCCTTAAAATAGGACTCGATGGCTTCCCAATTGGTCACTACGAGATTCCCCGGTAAATATTTTCGATCAATTTTTTTTATATCAGCCGTTCCTGTCATTCCGTGTCACATTTGCGTTTCAGAAATTTGTTACTTCACTCCCCGGCTTTCGATCTTTCGGGGTTTTGCCTGCTGGGGCTTCATCTTTTCTGACCTCGGCTGTTCGGTTGCAGGTTTGGATAGTGCAGCCACATCATCCTCTTCTTTTCTTTCTTCCTCGGAACGCGTTTTTATTTCCACATCGTTTTCCTGGAGAATGTGATACCACTTCACCATTTTTTTCATATCGCTCGCATACACCCTTTCATGATCCAGGTCCGGGTAAATTTTGTCGAAATATGCTTTCAGCGATTTTGTATCTGAACCACTCTCAGGCACTTCTTCAGTAGAAGCCTTCATCGCCAGAAAAACATCGGCAAGATTGGTATTGTTCTTTGTTGTGTAAACCTCTATGCTTTCCAGGTGAGAAAAATTATGTTTCCGGCTGCTGACAAATTTTGTTGACTTGTCCTCCAGCGATCGCACCACGGCCCCATCCGATTTAGATGAAAGCAACTCAAACAATCCACTCAATCCCGTTACTGACACCAGTTTATGATACTCCATGTATGATATTTTAATTGGACGTGCAAGATAATGGAAGGTTTTTTAACGCTGTTAAGGAAATAAAAAAGGCACTTGTAAATGGGAAATTGAATTTCAGCTCATATAAACAGGTATTCAAGATTTTGCTCAAAGGTTTTTGCGGGATACAACGTCAAATCAAAAAAACACAACGAACAATGCGCAAATATCCGTGGGCACTGCTGCTTATCGCCCTGCTACCCTTAGCGACGTTGGCACAAACTCTTTCGGGCTCCCTGAAAGACTCAACGGAACAACTACCCCTCGTAAATGCAACAATAAAATTGGCGGGTGCTGAAGGAACAACTTTTGAAGCTGACGCGGTATCTGATCTAAATGGCGCCTTTCATTTTAACGCCGTTGCACCCGGGTCTTATTTGTTGTCGGTTACTTCAGTTGGGTATGCAGCTTTCACAAAAAAAGTGGAAACAGGCGCATTTGACCTTGATCTTGGAACCATCCTGGTACCCAAAGGAGCGAAAATCCTGGCAACTGTGATCGTAAATGGAGAAGCGCCACCGGTTCGGCAAAAAAATGATACCCTCGAATACGCTGCAAGTCAATACAAGGTAAATCCCGATGCTAACGCTGAAGACCTGATCAAAAAAATGCCCGGCGTGATGGTAGATCAAAAAGGAGCAGTAACTGCCCAGGGCGAAACGGTAAGAAAAGTGACTGTTGATGGCCGGGACTTTTTTGGTGACGATGCTACAGCTACTTTACGGAATTTACCCAGTGAGGTGATAGACAAAATACAGGTATTCGATAAACTAAGCGACCAGGCTCAACTAACCGGTTTTGATGATGGCAACACCACAAAATCCATCAACATCGTTACCAAAAAAGATATGCGCAATGGGAACTTCGGGCGAATATATGGCGGCTATGGTACAGATAACCGTTACAGCGCAGGAGGAAACGTGAGCTTCTTCAACAATAATCGAAGGGTATCGCTGGTTGGTTTGTTTAACAACATTAACCAACAGAATTTTTCTTCGCAGGACCTGTTGGGCGTTTCCAGCAGCAACAACCGCGGGGGTGGCGGCCGGCGTGGTGGAAGCGGTGGCGGGAATTTCCGCGGCGGGGGCTCAGACAATTTTCTCATTGGCCAGCAAAACGGAATCAGTAAAACAAATGCTGCCGGCATCAACTTCAGCGATCTCTGGGCCAATAAGATTGACGTAACGGGGAGCTATTTTTTTAACAATAGCAATATCAGTAACAGTGACCAGGTGAACCGGCAAAATTTTATCACCAAAGATTCTTCACAGTTTTACGATGAAAACACTTTGTCAAACAACACTAATTATAACGACAGGGCAAACGTGAGAATTAACTATAAGATCGATTCGTCAAATTCAATCTGCTGACTTCCAGCCTGAACTTCCAGGATAACCAATCCGACAATACCGTTTATGGAATACAGTCGATCAATCCTTCCAATATTCTCAGTGTAACTGACTATAGTATTAACACAAAGACCTCCGGGCATAACTTCTCAAATGGCCTGATCTACCGGCATGCATTTGCAAAACGGGGCCGCAGTATATCTGTTGGTTTCAATACCAACTTTACTACCCGGGATGGCAAAAATTATTTATCAGCTTTCAATACCTTTTATAAGTCCGGGACGGTGCTCAGCGATACGGTCAAACAACTTTCTGACCAGGCCACAAACAGTAATCAATACAGCGTAAACCTCGCATATACGGAGCCGTTAGGTAAAAAAGGAATGCTGCAGTTTAACTATAATCCTTCGTTCCAGGACAATCATGCTAACCAACTCACCCACAATTTCGATAATGCACATTCCAAATATTCCCTGCTGGATACGAGCCTGAGCAACCGCTTTGATAATACTTACAATACCCAAAACGGAGGGATCACTTACCGGGTTGGTGACAGGGACAACATGATTGCTGCCGGCCTTTCTTATCAATATGGTGAATTAAAAAGCGACCAGGTATTTCCACAGGTAACGCAGATCAAAAAAACCTTTAGCAACATTCTACCAAATCTTTATTCGCGGATAAAGCTGTCAGTGAGGAGCAACTTGCGGGTGATCTACCGTGCATCAGTAAATCCCCCTTCGGTAAACCAATTGCAAAATGTGATCAACAACTCTAACCAATTTTACTATACTACCGGAAATCCTGACCTGAAGCAACAGTTCACTAATAATATCATCACAAGATTTAATTACACAAACAGCGCCAGCGGAACGAGCCTTTTTGCCAATATTTTTTTTCAGACAACCAAAGACTATGTAGCTAATGCAGTCTATACCGCCTCTCAGGACAGTGTTTTGACCAATACAGTTACATTATACAAAGGATCTCAAATATCAAAACCGGTGAACCTTGATGGATACGTGAACGCAAGATCTTTTTTCACCTTTGGCCTTCCACTGAAATTTATTAAGTCCAACCTGAATTTTAATGCCGGGTTGAGTTATGCCCGCCTGCCGGGTTTGATTAACAATGTGTCAAACATTTCCAACAATTATAATACCAACCTGGGGTCCGTATTGTCCAGCAATATCAGCGAGTACATTGACTTTAATATCTCTTACTCAGGGAACATCAATGTGGTGAAAAACAGTCTCCGTCCTGATTTAAACAATAACTATTACGTACAGAGTGCCGGTGTAAGCCTCAACCTCCTGACCAAGACGGGAACGTTTCTGCAAAACGAACTCAATAATCAAAGCTATACCGGACTCACAGATGGCTTCAACCAAAGTTACTGGCTGTGGAATGTAGCGGTTGGGCAAAAGTTCCTCAAGAAGCAGGCTGGTGAACTCAGGCTATCTGTTTTTGACCTGTTGAAACAAAACCGGAGTATTTCCAGGAATGTTACAGAGAGCTACATTGAAGATGTGAAGAACCAGGTGTTGCAACAATATTTTATGCTGACCTTCACCTATAAATTGAAGAATTTTGGAAGCAGTAAGGCAAGTGCGAATGTTGAAGGAGATGATCAAAGGGAGTCCAACAGGCCCAGGTTTTAAAGCATAAATTTCCTATTGTGAACGATGCGGCGCTGATAGAGTTGGCGAAACAAAAGGACCGTAGCGCCTTTAAAACTTTGGTAGAAACCTCGCAGGACATGGTCTACAACACACTGCTTGGAATTTTGCAAAATGCCGAAGATGCTGAAGACGTGGCGCAGGAAGTATTTGTGCAGGTTTACGAGTCGCTCAAGACATTTAAAGGCGAGTCGAAATTTTCAACCTGGGTTTACAGGATCACTCTTTCTAAAGCCACTGATCATATCCGGAAAAAAAACCGGAAAAAAAGATTTGCTTTTTTACAAAGTCTTTATGGGAAAAACGAGGAACAGGTAATCGATCCACCCAATTTTCATCACCCTGGCGTGGAAATGGAAAACAAAGAGAATGCAACTATTCTCTTCGGGGCGATCGACAAACTGTTGCCGAATCAGAAAGCGGCGTTTATCCTCAACAAGTTAGAAGGACTTAGCTATAAAGAAATTGGGGAGGTTCTGGATATCAGCGATGCCGCCGTGGATTCACTACTGCAGCGTGCAAGAGAGAAATTAAAGAAAATTTTGCGGGAACACTATTCCCGGCTTACAAATTAACATGCGATGGTTTAGTGATAAAATGTCGTCTAAAAAGTATAAAAGTGAAAGACAAACAGTTAAATGATAAAATCGAAAGGGCACTAGCCAGCCTGGACAAAACGGAGCGCTGTTCCCCCAGGCCTTTCTTTTTTACGAGGCTGGAAGCACGCCTGCAATACCAGCAGGATAAGTGGGCGAAACTCACTTCGTTTTTCACCCGCCCGGCGATCGCTTTTAGTTGCATCTGCATGGTGATAGTGCTGAATCTTTTTGTAGTGTTTCATGAGCTCTCTCCGCAAAATGCGATTTCACAGGAGAATGCAGAATATACCCCGGCGGATGAATATTCCCTCGTAGCAACTTCTTTGTATGATTTTGATAAATAGCACTGCAGATGAATCAGATAAAGAAAAATAAAACACTGCTGTTCATTATTGGGTTCTTATTGCTCACCAATATCGCCTTAGTAATTTTTGTGCTGCAGCATGGAGACCACGGACAAAAGAACACCCAACAGCCTGGAAGATTTTCCATGGCTTTGCAGAAAGATGTTGGTTTCTCTTCTGCACAAATGAGGGAATACCAGGATCTCCGGACTGCTCATTTTGACAAGGTGGGAACAATGTTTGACGACGTAAAAAATACAAAGCTGGATTTTTATGCTTTGCTGTACAAGGTCCCGGTAACTGATTCAGCGCTGTTAGCTGCCGGGAGTGAAATTGCCGGTAAGCAAAGAAACTTGGATATCCAGATGTTTCGCTATTTCGAGCGGGTACGAAACATTTGTAAACCAGAACAGCGGCCAAAATTTGATACGGCAGTAAAGCAACTTGTGATAAGGATGATTTCAAAAACCGGGGGACGCAAACAAAAAAAATAATTTTACTTTTTAAAACAATAAAACACCTGTACAATGAAAACTAAACTCTCACTCCTGGCCGCATTCATGTTTGCAGTCATCTCTTTCAGTTAAGCACAACAAAATGCACCACGTCGCACCGTGGATGAACGTGTGCAGGCAGCTTTGGAAAAAATGTCGGCACTTAATCTTGATGCACAGCAGCAGGAAAAAACAACCCAGGTCTTCAAAACCTTTTATACTGTCCAGGCAAAAATGCGCGAAGAAGCAAGGTCTTCCGGCAACAGGCCTGACAGAAGCGTTTTTCAAAAAATGAATGCCGATCGCGATGAGCAACTGAAGGCAATTTTTTCTGCGGAACAGTTCAAAAGATACAAGGTTGAAGGAGAGCCGTCCATGCGCCCCCAGCGCCGTGGAAACGGAGATGGAAGCAGCACTATTTAGGCAGTTTGATGGTTGAAATAAGGATGATTTAAAGCCTGCGAAAGCGGGCTTTTTTGTTGTCGGCGAGAATGAATTTACAAATTTGGATTTAAGAAGACTCAGCTGCCAGACTTCTTGAGCAGGTTCTCTATCTCAGCAGGCTTCAAGTCAGAAAATTTTGCAGGCGAAGATGGTGCATTACAAAAATCGTTCACTTGCTTTTGCCACCAACCCACTGTATTCCATTTGTCAGCCTTATAACCAATGTCCTTGAAATCAGCGAACCATGTAAAACCCAACTTTTCATGTAATGCAACACTCTGATCATTTGGAAGCGTTCTCGCGGCATAAATATTTCGAAAGCCCTGGTGCGTTAAAATTTTGAACAATGCTTCATACAGCGCCAGCGCAATTCCTCTTTTTCTGAAATCCGGGTGAACATATACGGAGCTCTCAATACACCATTGGTAAGCCGCTCTTTCGCGATGCTTTCCCGCGTATGCATAGCCTGCGAT
>JBBQSI010000079.1:0-10382 GCA_038213975.1 Chitinophagales bacterium | reverse complement strand
CTTCGGGTTTGAGAATGCGCCGGATGATGTAGTCCTGGTTTTCCAAATCTGGTTGTACCCCCTTCGTTTCCAGGAAAATTTTCTTCTCTCTTTCAAGAAGGGTCAACCCAAGAAAGGCGCTCCCAAGATCGCCGCTAACACATATGAGATCATTTTCGCCGGCACCACTTCTTTTTACGAATTTGTCGGGAGTTACTTCGCCTATTGCAGTTACTGATATGATGAAGCCTTTCTGTGACGAGGTGGTATCACCGCCAACAAGATCAACATCATACTTCTCGCAGGCGGCATAAACTCCTTCATAGAATTCGTCCAGCGCCTCCAAACTAAACCGGTTACTAAAAGCAATACTGAGCGTTACCTGGGTCGGCGTCGCATTCATTGCATATACATCGCTTAGGTTTACGATGATGGATTTATATCCAAGATGCTTAAGGGGACAATACATCAGATCAAAATGAATACCCTCTATCAACAAATCCGTGGTTACTACAATCTGCTTTCCGAAATGATCAAGCACCGCGGCATCATCGCCGATGCTCAGGATGGTGGACGCTTTCCTGATCTCGTTATTTTTTGTAAGGTGATCTATAAGGCCAAACTCTCCGAGAGTAGATATTTCTGTTCGCTTTTCTGTCATTCCGTTTTTAAGTTCTGCTCGTCAAAAGTCCAGTACAACATTGCCTTGTACCCACTCAACCAACTCCGTGTGCAGGTGACCGTTAGTAGCAATAATTCCTGGTTCATAGGGAGAATAGGTATCGCCTTTTAGATCAGTCACTTTGCCCCCTGCCTCTTCTACGATGAGAAAACCAGCAGCGCTATCCCAGGCATTCAATTTATGCTCATAAAAGCCGTCGAAGCGACCCGCTGCCACCCAACAAAGATCCGTGGCGGCACTGCCAAGCCTGCGGACAGGTACACCACTGCGTATAAGTCTTTCAAACACCTGCAGGGGGCCATTTACTTCATCAAGATATGTATAGGGAAAGCCTGTAACAAGACAACTCTTAAGCACTTCGGTTTTGGAACTAACGTGTATCGGTACACCGTTCAGCGTGGCGCCTTTTCCGGTCTCAGCAAAAAAGAATTCATTCATGATAGGATTAAAAACAGCGCCCATCAGCATTTTGCCTTTGTGCTCGAGGCCGATGCTTACACAACATATTGGAATGTTGTTTGCAAAATTAACCGTGCCATCAATGGGATCAATGATCCACTTGTACTCACTCTCAGAAACTTTTTCGGAGCTTTCTTCACTCACCACCCCATGCTCCGGGTATGCCTGTTGTATCACCTCCAATATTGCCTTGTCGGCAGCGTGGTCCGCTTCCGTCACCAGGTTGTTGATTCCTTCTTTGTTACTGATGATGTAAGTGCCGTTAAAATAACGTTTTAACTCTGCAGCACCAGCTTCAGTTGCCTTTATTAGTGTTTCTTTGAGCATGCTCCAAAGGTCATAAATGTTTACCTATTTTCCTTTTAATAATTTGACTGTGATTACAATGTATAACGGGAAAATTGTAAATGCCGCCGCGCATAAGTACATTGCGCTTTTTAAAATACATGCTTAACCAATTCGAATAACAATTGGTTCTTTCCATCATCATAGTAAACTACAACGTAAAATTTTTCCTCGAACAGTGTTTGTTATCGGTGAGACAGGCAACAAGTAATTTCGAAAGCGAGGTGCTGGTGATCGACAATAATTCCACGGATGGCAGCCGCCAATATTTCGCAGGAAAGTTTGATTGGGTTCAGTTTACCTGGCGGGGAACCAATGACGGTTTCGCGAAGGCTTGTAATGAAGGACTGGCAAAGGCTTCCGGCGATTATATTCTCTTTCTCAACCCGGATACTTTACTATCGGAAGACTGCCTGCAAAAAAGTCTCGCTTTTCTGCAGGAGAAAGAAAACAAATGTGCGCTCGGTATTCAAATGATCGATGGGTCGGGCAGGTTTCTGAAAGAGAGTAAGAGATCATTTCCTTCTCCTATTACTTCGATATACAAACTTTCTGGCCTGTCATCGCTCTTTCCTACATCTCCCATTTTTGCCAAATACCATCTCGGGCATCTTGATAAAAATGCAACGCATGAGGTAGATGTTTTGGCCGGGGCTTTTATGATGATTCCGGCAGAGATCATCTACAAAATAGGCAGCTTCGACGAACGTTTCTTTATGTATGGAGAAGATATTGACCTGAGTTATCGAATACAACAAAGCGGATTTTCTAACTATTACTTTGGTGAGTCTTCAATCATTCACTTCAAAGGAGAAAGCACGCGAAAGGATAATTTTAAGTATGTAATGCTTTTCTACAAAGCAATGAGCAAGTTTGCAAAAAAACACTACGCAGGTGTAAAAGCCGGTGCATTCAATTTTCTTATACAAACCGGCATTTTTGCTACCGGCATTTTAGCCGGGCTGAAAAATATAATGAAAAGGTTGGGCATGAAGATCATCGATGCCCTTGTGATTTTTAGCAGCTTCTGGTTGGCAAAACTGGTATGGAATACTTATATCAAAATAGGGACCCAATACTCCGGTAAGCTGCTGTTTATCGCCTTTTTCTTGTTCACGATAATGTTCTGGTTCACGGCATACCTGTCGGGGCTTTATGATAATGGTTTTAAGCAATCACGGTTGAACAAGGTAACCGCAATAGCCCTCATTATTCTCTTGGCCATGTATTCCCTTTTCCCTGAGTCAATTCGCTTTTCCCGTGGTATTATTATTTTGGGATGCCTGTTGGCATTTTCAATTATGAGTGTCATCCGGAGGTGGATGCTCGCGTGGAATATTTTAACTCCGGCTTTTGATCAGCATGAGGCTTTTGAAACTGTTGTAATAGGAAACGAATTGAGCCTGCAGACTGTGCGGCACTTTTTTGATGACCAAGCCGTACACAAAAAAATCATTGGCCGAATCGCTGTAAGAGATGAGTCCCTGGGAAGCGCAATTGGAAAAATTGATGACTTTCGAACTACCATCAGCCAGTACAGCATTAAGGAGTTGATCTTTTGTATCGGTGATTTGCCCTTTAGTAAAATTATTCATTCTCTCAGCCATTTGCCTGCCCGCATGCGGGTGAAATTTTTCAACATCGATACGCATACGATTATTCAAAGCGAAGACAGCAACGCTTCCGGCCGCATATACTTTACCGGTGGCGAATATGTACTTGCCCTTGCGATGGAACAAAGAAAGAAAAGGCTGGCGGATATTTTCATTGCGACAGCCTTTTTGATAACTTTTCCTGTGCATCTATTTATAAAAAAGCGACCCGTAAAATTGTTTCAAAATGCACTGCGGGTGCTGAGTGGAAAGCTCAGCTTTATCGGATATGCCGGCAATGGAGAACATTTACCCAAGCTTTCGCCGGGCATTTTAACGAGCACAGGTTTGCCGGCGCGGCTGAATAATCTACCGGTGGCTGATCTCCTGGAATTTGATCGCCTTTATGCAAAAGATTACCATTACCTGAAAGACCTGCAGTCTGTTTGGTTAAATTATCCTTTATTGTCTTAGTTTACCTGGAGTGGAAACGGCATTCCGGGAAGTATTTCCGAAATTTGCGCAGAAATCAAAATCATTGAATGGCATATAATCAATACAAGCCTTCGCAGAGGACAACTCCGATCGTTTTAAATCTTATCATCATAAATGCAATTGTATTTGTTGCCCAGCTACTGTTTGATGATAGCTGGCACGTTACCAATTACCTCGCTTTATATCCCTATGATAGTGGCCTCTTCAGCCCTTATCAACTGGTGTCACACATGTTTGCACATGGCGGCTTCTTTCACATTCTTTTCAATATGTATGCACTCTGGATTTTCGGCAGTACGCTGGAGCGTGTGTGGGGGGCCAAAAAGTTTCTAATTTTCTACCTGGTATGCGGATTGGCAGCCGGGGTAGCACAGATGTTTCTCTCCAGTGGGGCACCGGCTATTGGAGCTTCAGGGGCCGTCATGGGTCTTCTTGGCGCCTTTGCTTACACTTTTCCCAATACCGAATTTTTTATAATTCCTATTCCTTTTCCTATTAAAGCAAAGTACATGGCGGCCATTTACGCCGCTTTCGACCTCTTCGGCGGTTTTCGTCCGGGTGCCGGGGATGGCATTGCTCACTTTGCCCACTTAGGCGGGTTGGTGATGGGTCTTATCCTCGTAATTATCTGGAATCAAACTAACCGAAAAACGTTTTATTAAATTTCATTCTTCGCTCCCAACAGAAACAAAGTTTTGGTAATTTTAAACTCCGTCACTTTTATTAAAACTCCGCGACCGTATGGGTGAGTCCGAAAGATATATTGACAAACGATTCAAGAAGATTTCTTTGGGCGAAGATAATAATGCGTTGATGGCACTGATCGCCATTAATGGTATTGGTTTTTTGATCCTCGGTCTTACCCAGGTGATCTACTACATTGTAGAGTCCCCGGTAAACGCTTTCAATACGGACATACTTCCCTGGTTTATGATGCCGGCTAAATTGTCCGCTCTCGTAACAGTGCCCTGGACATTTTTCACAAACATGTTTTTTCATACCGGCATTATCATCACCTTTACCAACATGCTTTGGCTGTGGGCCTTTGGTGGCATCTTCCAAAATCTTGCCGGCAATAGAAAACTTATACCCGTCTATATCTATGGTGGCCTGCTGGGTTCTTTTGTTTTTATAGTAGCCAGCTACGCCGTGCCTCCTCTGCGGAATAATATTGATAGTGCCTGGTTGCTCGGCGCTAATCCTGCAATCATGGCGGTTGCGGTGGCGACTACTACCCTGGCGCCGGATTTTCGCCTGTTCAAGATGCTGAATGGCGGTATTCCTCTTTGGGTGCTTACGTTGTTGTTTGTTATCATCGACTTTGCCGGCCTTGGCAATGCAAGTGCAGCACATTATTTATCCCACCTTGCCGGTGGTGCTGCCGGTTTATTTTTCGTCATTCTTTTACGAAATGGCCACGACCTTTCAGAGTGGATGGTAAACGTCTACGAATGGTTTATTAATCTTTTCAATCCTCACAAAAAATCACGTCCTGTTCCTTCAGTGAAGGAAAAACTTTTTTATAAAACCGGGATTCAAAAGCCTTTTGTGAAAAGATCCATTGTTACCCAGCAACTGGTAGACGAGATATTGGATAAAATCAATCAAAAAGGTTATAATCATCTCTCAGAGGAAGAAAAAAATATCCTAAAGAGGGCAGGAGAAGCAGACTTTTAATTCCTGCAATTTATCATTAATCAAAAGGGTAATCCTTAGATGGCGAAGCATCCGCTGCGAAGACTTTCAAAATTGCTTTTCATCGCTTTTAATGTACTTTTTAGCCTTCTCTTTATACTTGGCACTGTTGTAAAATACTTTAGTCCCACAGCATGGTGGTTCCTGGGTTTGCTACCATTTATTTTACCCTTTCTTCTAATCATTCACCTGTTATTTATTTTTTTTTGGTTGTTTTTTAAGCCTTGGTGGACGCTGCTCTCTATTGTAACGCTGGCAGCTTGCTGGCCGGCTATTGTAAACGTTATCGGCTTCAATTTTTACGAAAGTTTTGAATTGGTAAAAAAGCAGGATGAGGTTCGTATTATGAGTTGGAATGTGGAGCAATTCAGTATCCAACATTACAAGGATAAGCCATACCTGAAGACAACAATGCTCGCTCTCATTAACAAATACGATCCGGACATAGCCTGCTTCCAGGAAGTGGTTGCCGGCGATAACAGGAAGGGCGTAAATTATCTCCCGGAAATACTAAAACAATTACACTTCAACGACTATTTCTATTCGTATGCTATCGATAATGACTTTGATCAGTATCATCATTTCGGCATCGCCATTTTTTCTAAACTGCCGATAGTAAAAAAGCAAACGTCAATAAATGATCCGAACGACTACAACAGCACTTTTCAACACATTGACGTTTTATCAGGAAAAGACACCCTCAGAATATTTAATATTCACCTGCAGTCTCTTAAGTTCAGCCGGGAAAACCTGAATTACATTGACAAAGCTTCCCTAAAAAGTGACAGTGCCCTTGTCGAAAGCCGTAGTATCATCTCTAAAATGAAAACCGGGTTTTTGCGCAGGGGAAAACAGGCGGAGTTCGTTAAAGACGCAATTCAGCACAGCCCATACCCGGTTATAGTTTGCGGAGATTTTAATGACGTACCAAATTCATATGCATATGAAATAATAGGCAAAGGACTCCAGGATGCTTTCGTGGAAAAAGGTTATGGGATTTCACGCACTTTTTCTTCCATTTCGCCGACACTACGCATTGATAATATTTTTGCGGAAAAAAGTTTAACTGTATCCCAGTTTACCCGTATAAAGCAGCTCATTAGCGATCATTTTCCCGTAGTGGCTGACGTGTTTATCGGTAAAAAAGACGAATAGCATTAATTTTACCGGATGGAAGCAGACCCATATTCATTCTTCCTTTCGTGTTGCTGCAGATAAAACTTTGCCGCTAACATTCTTTCTCATCACTTCTACTCATTTACAATTACTGATGTCGCTTAAAATATATAATTCGCTTTCCAGGCAAAAAGAAGTTTTCTCACCTATGACTGCCGGCCACGTAGGTATGTATGTTTGTGGCCCGACTGTTAGTGGCGAAAGCCATCTGGGCCATGCGAGGGGGTTTATAACCTTTGATATCGTGTTCCGGTACCTGTTATATCTCGGGTACAAAGTGCGGTATGTGCGAAATATCACAGACGCCGGGCATTTCGAAGAAGAAGGCCGGGAAGCGCAGGATAAAATTTCGAAAAAGGCGGTCCTGGAAAAACTGGAACCCATGGAACTGGTGCAGAAATACACCAATATGTTTCATGCCGCCATGCGGCGCCTTAATAATTTTGAGCCAAGCATTGAGCCCACTGCCACCGGGCATATCATTGAGCAGCAGGTGATGATACAGCAGATTATCGATGCTGGTTTTGCTTACGTGGTGAATGGTTCTGTTTACTTTGACTTAAAAAAATATGCCGCTTCTCATGACTACGGAAAACTCAGTGGACGGGTAGTCGAAGATTTACTTGAAACCACCCGCCTGCTGGATGGACAGGAAGAAAAGAAAGATAAGGCTGACTTTGCCCTATGGAAAGCCGCTCCACCTGCTCACATAATGCGCTGGCAGAGCCCCTGGGGTATGGGGTTTCCCGGCTGGCACATTGAATGCTCTGCGATGGCGACGAAATACCTTGGTACCAGGTTTGATATTCACGGCGGAGGGATGGATCTGCTGTTTCCGCATCATGAAAGCGAAATTGCTCAAAGCAATATCTGCAACAACGAGCCCCCGGCAAAATACTGGATGCATAACAACATGATCACTGTTGGTGGCAAAAAAATGGGGAAAAGCTATAACAACCAGATCACGCTCTCCCAACTTTTCAGCGGCGATCATCCGCTGTTGTCAAAGGCCTTTCATCCCATGGTGATTCGCTTTTTTATCCTGCAAACCAATTATCGCTCCACGCTGGACTTCAGCAGTGACGCCCTGGAGGCTGCTGAGAAAGGACTGAAAAGAATGTGGGACGCCTATACAGTTTTGAAGCAGTTGAAGATAGAAGGGACATGGGAAGGCGAAGCAAAGGAGGAAGATGCAAAAGTGAACAAACTGCTTGATCAATTCGAAGATTTTATGAACGACGATTTCAGTACACCAAAAGTGTTAGCAAACGTGTTCGAAATTGTCCCTGTCATCAATTCCATAAAAGACGGGCATCTGAGCAAGAATGCACTGTCTTCGAATACGCTTTCCCGTTTGCAGGCAGAATTAAAGATCCAGCTTGAAGATGTCTTCGGATTACAGGATATCTCTGGGTTTGACGACACTTTTCGCGGCGTAATGGATCTGCTTGTTGATATAAGGAAAGAAGCGAAGGCTAAGAAGGACTTTGTAACGTCCGACCGTATACGAAAAGACATTTCCGAACTGGGCATCAGCGTGAAAGATGAAAAAGACGGATCCGTCTCGTGGTCCGGGGTGTAACAGTTACATGAAGCTTTTATTATGGAACATATTCTTCACCTTTCAAAAGACAAAAAGCTTAAGAAACTTTTAGAAATACAGGCACCCTATATTTTAAAGAAACGAGACAAAGTTTACCTGCGGCTTTGCGCATCCATCCTAAGTCAACAATTAAGCACCAAAGTCGCCAGGGTATTATACGGCCGGTTTCTTTCCCTGTATGGATGCAAAGAACCAACGGCAAAACAGATACTGGACACGCCGGCAGAAAGCCTGAGAGCACTTGGTTTTTCAAACGCGAAGGCTTCTTATGTACACAATGTTGCCAAATTCTTTATTACAAATAAACTTACTGACCGCAAGCTTCATGCAATGAGCGACAAGGATGTGCTGGACCTCTTGACAGAAATAAAAGGCGTGGGTCGGTGGACAGTGGAGATGATCCTCATGTTTACGTTGGGCCGGGAAGACTTGTTTGCTTTGGACGACCTGGGATTGAAACAAAGCGTAATCAAACTTTACAACATCCGGGAGACGGATAAAAAACTCCTGCGTGAAAAGATTGAAAAGATCGCCGCAAAATGGTCCCCCTATAGAACCTATGCCTGCCGTTATCTATGGGACTGGAAAGATGGCGTCTGACTATTTTTTTCTAACCAACGGATTATTTGTGCCGTTGATCAAATTATCAAGTACTGTAAATCCCATTTGTTTTGAAAAGAACTGGGTGAGAGTTTTGCAACCATATGTGCGCACGTCGAAACTCGGATCCAGCTTTCGAAGGTTGATACCAAGTGTAGAAATATAAGCCTCGTTGGTTTCATTGATGCTCATATCAAAAGCCTTGTCCAGCAGTTTATTAATCGGGCCTGTCCTCGAAGTTGTTTTTTTCTGGCTCTCGGTCGTTTTGGGTTTTTCCGTTTTAGGTTCCAGGTTTTCCACGTAGGTGAATATCTCGCAGCTTTTTACAAAGGCGCCTGGGGTTTTCTCCTCGCCAATTCCCATCACGAAAATTCCGCTTTCGCGAATACGTTTGGCCAATCCGGTATAGTCACTGTCGCTCGACACTATGCAAAAACCATCTACGAGCCGGGCATGTAAAATATCCATAGCGTCAATGATCAGCGCGCTATCCGTTGAATTTTTGCCGGAGGTGTAGGAGAATTTCTGAATCGGGTTAAAGGCCATTTCATTGAGCTGGTTTTTCCAGTGATTCATATGCTGCAGCGTCCAGTCACCATACACGCGGCGTATCGTCACTTTACCATATTTGGATGCTTCCTCCAGCACGTGTTCTATTACTTTTGCCTGTGCATTATCCCCATCTACGAGTAATGCTATACGTTGATTTTTTAATTCCATAATCGGGCAAAATTAGGGCTTAACTTTAAGACGGACTTTTTGTTGAGTCGCCGGCGCCAACGGCTCGCTTTCCAATATTTTCAGCAAGGTCATTTGTTTACTGAATCTTTTATCTTTGGCAATATCAAATTCCATTTATGAAATTTATCGTTTCCTCCCATCAACTGCTTAAACATTTACAGCAAATAAGCGGAGTGATCAACGCCAACACCGTACTGCCGATTCTGGAAGACTTTTTATTCGATATAGAAAAAGGAAAATTGACCGTGGTGGCTACTGACTTGGAAACAGTGATGAAAATTCACATGGATATTGAAGCAAAAGATTCAGGTAGGGTTTGTATTCCCGCTAAAATATTGCTGGACTCGCTAAAAAACATCCCGGAACAGCCGCTGACCTTTAACATTGACAAGAACTACGGGGTAGAGATCACGACAGATAACGGGAAATATAAGGTGATGGGTGAAAACCCCGATAACTTTCCCAAAGAACCGACGGCTGACGCGTCTACTTCTTTCAAGGTGAAATCTGAGGCTCTTTCTACCGCAATTAATAAATGTCTTTTCGCCGTAAGCAATGATGACCTGCGACCGGCGATGACCGGCGTCTTCTTTGAATTAAATGAAGATTCCATGACCTGTGTTGCCACGGATGCGCACAGGCTTGTCCGTTATGCCCGCACGGATGTTTCCTGCCCAAAGAAAGAAACCTTTATCGTCCCTAAGAAGCCATTAAACCTGCTCAAGAATGTACTTCCGGCAAATGACGATGAACTGGAAGTTTCTTACAATAGCAATCATCTTTTTGTAAAGCATAGCGGCACGGAACTCGTTTGCCGGCTGATAGATGCCAGGTTCCCGGATTATAAAGTGGTGATACCTACCGACAATCCATATAAACTCACTGTAAATAAGGCAGATTTTCAAAATGCTTTGAGGCGCGTAAGTGTCTTTAGTAATAAGAGTACGAACCAGGTAGCACTGACGATCACTGGCAGCGAACTTCAACTCGAAGCGCAAGATGTAGATTTTAGTTT
>JBBQSI010000078.1:0-10408 GCA_038213975.1 Chitinophagales bacterium | reverse complement strand
TCATCATCAGTGAATTCCCGGATGGCAGGTGTCGCTTGTTTCTCGCCGGTATTGATGCACAGGAGGATGTCATGTGCATTGAAGTCCGCTTCATCCACATAATGCGAATCGTTGCTGGCAATGACGGGCACCTTATATTTTTTCGCAAATTTCAGCAGGACGGTATTTACCTTATCCTGCTCCGGGATACCGTGCCGCTGCAACTCCACATAGTAATCCTGCTGGAAGATATTCAGCCACCATTTGAATTCATTTTCAGCTTCCTGTTCGCCTTTGGAAAGAATGGTCCGCGGCACCAGCGCACCGAGGCAACAGGTGGTAGCTATGAGCCCTTCATGGTATTTATGAATAAGCTCCTTATCTATGCGGGGGTATTTTGAATAAAGGCCTTCAATATATCCAAGGGACGTGAGCTTGATGAGGTTTTTGTACCCGGTATTATTTTTTGCCAGCAATATCTGGTGATAGCGCGGATCTTTTTGCTCCTTGGTAAACTGCTTTTGAAACCTGTTTTCGGTGAGGTAAAATTCGCAGCCAACGATAGGCTTAACTTTCAGCGTGCCATCATCATTTTTAAGTGTGTGCGCCTGCTTCACAAATTCAAAGACGCCAAACATATTTCCATGGTCGGTGATGGCGAGGGCAGGCATACCATCAGCAATGGCTTTATTATAAAGCGCATTGATGGGAGCGGCACCATCAAGAAGGGAAAACTGCGTGTGTACGTGGAGGTGAGAGAACTTCATTCAGCAACAAATTTCAACCCTGCAAATATCGATAAAAGGCAGGAGGGGGTAAGACGCTGATTTTCCACAGGAGGTGCAAAGAAAGTTTAACAAAATTCAACGGTGGCTCTGAAACCAACAAGGGCAAGGCGTGCGGAGCCGATTCCGGGAGGAATGTCCGCGCAAAACTATGTTTTTAAGGGAGCCTGACTTGTTTTTTTCACCCTGGCGGCTATCTTCGTCAGGCTTGAGAAAATAATTAGTACATGTTATCGTTTGAATAACAGCATTTCACCGGAAAGAAATTACCGGTTATGATGCTGAATCCAAACGATCCTAATCCCAAACTTAATGACCAAGCTAAAAACGGCGCTGCTTGCATTTTTCCTGATTTGTTTCATCGGAGGGTATGCTCAGAATAGTGTCAATAGTATCGATTTTGCCCCGGAAAAAGTTACCCAGCCAAAAACGGGTGTGGCCTATACGCCAAAAGGCATTGTCAAAAATTCTCCATCTGCGGTCTCCCGTTACAGGGAAGATCTGAAAGCCCTGTTCGCCTCTGCAGTGAAAGTTATTAACGAAAGCGTTGAAAGCATCGAAAGTGTTTCCCCGATCCAGTTTAAATTTTCGATGTTGCTGAACGTGAATGTGGAATCACTCACCAACCTTGCATTATTTAAGTCGGTGGAGAAATGGATGGGGACGAGGTACAGGCTTGGTGGCACAAGCAATAGTGGGATAGACTGCAGTGCGCTTACAGAAAAACTGCTGGAGAATGCCTATGGCCTGGCGCTACCTAGAACGGCGAAGGAACAATACAAGGCAACGGCACATGTAGATAAGTCGTCGCTTACGCAGGGCGACCTTGTGTTTTTTAATACGCATGGAGGGGTATCACACGTTGGCTTATACCTGGACAATCATTATTTCGTACATGCTTCTTCCAGCAATGGGGTGATCATCAGCAGCCTGGATGACAGCTATTATGCCAAGCGTTTTATCTGCGGCGGCAGAGTAGAGTGTAATTAATAAAATACTTCAAATAATTATTCAAACGGGGAGACCAAATCTCCCCGTTTTTTATTCGCCTGTATGAAAAATGTTTCTGTAAATCCATCAGGAGTATCCGACTATTTTATTCTCTTAAGCAAGCCGACATTTATGCCGGCACCTGAAACGTGCAAACCACCTATACCCATGCCCGTTAGTGGCAGGCTTGCGTATGGTTCTATCCGAAGCTGAAGGTTCCCGGCCAATTTCTTTTGGTAACCAATGCCCGCCTGCGCCACTGCGGGTATGCTCACCTTATTTTGATTATAAACAGCATCCATCTTCTGTGGCGCTCCGTTGTACATCACGTTATAGGCGTTGCTTTCTTTTGTATAAATGTAAGTGGCTACGCCACCGGTTATGTAGAATCCGCCATTGCGTTTTGCAGAGAGATTGTATTTCGCCCGAAGTGGTATTGTCAATACATTGGAGCTGGAAGAAAGATCCATGATCGTCATCCCAACAGGCATGGAACTCCCCATTTTGTCCATGCTGAAGTTGCTGCCCTCACTCACATAATTTTTCCGGCCTACGGCAATTCCTGTCTCTACCGAGAAGCGGGCGTTAACCTGGTATCCCGCGATCAGGCCTACGTTCAGACCAGGGCTGGTGCCCGTTTTATTTTTCACCCAACTGTAATCGGGGCCGGCAGCAATGCCGAGGTAAAACCTCCCCACCTCCGTGGAGGCGGGCTTTCCGGGCAGCGATAAGTTGCCTGCCAGCGATAAGTTGCCTGCCGGCGATAATTGCCGGAGGGCGTTTTCTGTAGTTATATCATTGGCGATTGGGCCATTCTGTTGGCCTTTTACCAATTCAATTGCCGGCGCAGGATAATCATTCAATGGAGCTTGTAGCTCCGGGTTAGATTCCTTTGCGACAATGTTCTCTGATGTTTGAGCACGGGAAAACGCAGTGTTAACTGCCGGGCTTTTCGCGGCTTGAGCGGCTACGGACGGAGGTTGACTTGTGCCCGAAACATTTCCGGAGCGTGGAGGTTGAAATACCGTAGCATCGCCAGCGGCACCATGGCGGGGTCCCGTGACAGTTGCCGGCAGCTGGGTTTCAGTTTCAGCAGGACCTGTAGCAGTTTCTATAGCCGGAGCGGTCCTAAGCAGCAGAAAAGAAAGTGCGCCGGTCAGCAGCAGTAATAAAACAAGCGCGGTTATTTTTCTGGCCGGAGACCACCAGGCGACCACACGATCATCGTCCTTGTGGGCATGAAGCTTTTGCTGCACCTGCTCCCATTCACCTGTCGCTGGTTTCAAAGGGTAATTCCCGGCTGCCCGCTGAAACAATTCTTCCATATCGTCATCTAATTGATGCATTCGGTAGCTTCCTCCATTTGATTGATATATTTTACTACAAGCGCTTTGGCACGCATTAAATTCGACTTGGATGTGCCGACAGGGATATTCAGCTTATCGGCAATTTCGACATGAGAATATCCATCTATTACGTGCATGTTGAAAACCAACCGGTAAACGGTTGGTAACTTTTTTACCAATTTCATCAGGTCTTTGTACAGCAGTTTTTGTTCGGCATCCGGCTCTTTATCTTTTATCTCCCATACCTGGTCAGGTATTCCACCAATCTCCGGCAAAAGCATTTTCTTTCGTAAGAGGTCGATAGCAGTATTCACCATTATTTTTTTCAGGTAGCCTGGCAATAATTTTTCCGCGTCGGTAGCTGTATTGTAGCGAAACCTGTCAATGTGTAAAAAGAATTTCACAAACCCATCATTGACTACTTCAACTGCATCCTCCATGGTGTAGATGTAACGGAAAACCACCTTCAGGGCAAACATATAATAACGCTCATACGCCGCCTTTTGAAAGCAGTGTTCATTATTTTTACATCCTTCTATAAGAATTATGATACTGTCCAATTTCAACTTCGTTATGGCTTTTGCCGAAACCATCATAAGTTAAGGGTTTTTCGTTGCCGGCATTCTGAATTTTTTATTAGGCCCTTCACTTTTTTATACGGGCAAACTTTACCAGTGGTTGCACGCCGGTGAACGAATTTTATTCCGTTCCTTCAATAAATCCTTCCGGAGATTAAATAAATATCCACAGCGGTCCGGATTTTTATTAATTTTTATTTACCGCTTTTACCGCTCGCCTAAAAAAAATTGCCTTTTTATTTTATCGCTTAAAGATGGTTGTATGCATGACAAATCCACCAAACCCAGCAAAAGACGTTCATTCCTCAGGCAAGTTACCGCCGGAGCTGCAGCTCTCGGAATGGGCCTTATCGCATCGCCCGTAACTGCAACGGGTATCCCAGATTCGCTGCTGGTTGACGAGAACGATCCCGACTCCTGGTTCAACCAGATCAAAGGAAAACACAGGATGGTGTATGATGTCACTGAACCGAAAGGCCTGTTGCCTTTTGCGTGGC
This sequence comes from Chitinophagales bacterium, assembly GCA_038213975.1. Classification (GTDB taxonomy): domain Bacteria; phylum Bacteroidota; class Bacteroidia; order Chitinophagales; family Chitinophagaceae; genus Ginsengibacter. Next base: position 6,233 of record JBBQSI010000078.1, on the reverse strand, counting down.
CAAGGGTTTTCCTGCTGACAAATGAGAAAACAGGCACACCAGAAAGCCAAATTACTGTCGTAGTGGTTTTGCACCACGCAGCAATACCATATGCTATGGGCCATCAGCTATGGGAGAAATATAAGTTTGGGGAAATGTTTAAAATAGATGATGCAGATAAAAAACCTGCCATTTCAAATGCATTTTGGCAACCGACGCCGGGCACCTTCAAAGTGCCGGGGGTGGGTCCGGTGGCGATTGGCATGAATGAACTGCAGGACAGTGGCGTAATGTTTTGTGTCTGTGACATGGCATTGACCTTGTACAGCGCCGTTGCAGCGGAAAGCATGAACAAAGATGCGGCTGAAACAAAAAAAGAATGGATTGCCGGTATATTGCCAGGTGTTCAAATAGTTCCTTCAGGTGTTTGGGCCGTAGGCCGGGCACAGGAGCACGGCTGTGCATATTGTTTTGTGGGTTAACAATCAGTCGTCAAATCTGAAGTGTGGCTTCAATCGGCCACACTTTTCTTTTCCAGCTTTTAAGCAGTCCACTTACTGCCATCAACGCAGCCGGGCTATATAGGACGCAGCTCCATTTCCAGCACCCCCTGCTGAATAGAAGGATCGGTAACAGTTAATTGCCTGGCTTCTTCCAATGTTGCCACATCAAAAAAATAAATCCCCCGAACTTCCCCGGCATCGGGGAAAGGCCCGGCGACAATGAGTTTACGTTCTTCTGCAAACCGTATGATGTTTTTCAAATGTGCCTGTTGCAGTACTGCAGGTGTCAGTGAGTTAAGTTTCTTGTTTGTTCCCGACTTTAAAAAAGGCATGACGTGTGGCTTCATTCATAATCATCAGGGAATATTTTTTAGCGAAAACGGAGTGATAATATTCGATTGCGCATTGCCTTTCCCGCTACCTGCAAGAGCGAGAAACAGTAAAAAAAACTTTCGTATAGGATTAAACTTTCGCCTTGCGAAACGATAAAAAATTTCTGTTTAGCCAATTTATAAAGCAGACATTTGGTAATGTATTAATTTAACCTATGGAAAAAAAATACCCCTTTTATTTTAGGGCAACTGTTACGCTCTTTGGCGTCATCATCTTCTGTTACATACTTTATATTTTAAGAGCCATCCTCGTTCCGCTGGCTTTCGCTGGGATGATCGCCATTTTGCTGAACCCGCTGGTGACATGGCTACGAAAAAAAAGGATACCGCAAATTGCCGCCATTCTTATCGCGTTGCTGTTGGCTATCGTCCTCGTGGCGGGCGTCATGGCCTTTATATCATCCCAGATAGTAAAGTTCTCAGATAACTGGCCCATACTTAAAGCCCGCTTTGCAGACATGTTCATCCACTTTCAATATTGGCTGGAACACAATTATTCCCTGACGTTTGAAAAACAAAAACAGCTGATTGCAGATGCGGGCAGCAATCTCAAGCCTTTGGTGACACAAACCCTCGGTACGGTACTCGGCACGGTAACGATAATGGTGCTGCTACCGATCTACATATTTCTCATGTTGTTTTACAAAAAGCTGCTTCTCAATTTTTTTTACGAAGTATTTGCCGAGCATAACAGTGATCATGTAGCCACGGTTTTACGTGAAACAAAAACGGCCATTCAGAGTTATATGGTGGGGCTTTTGCTCGAAGCGCTGATTGTGGCCGCATTGAATTCAGCGGCGTTAATACTACTTGGGGTTAGATATGCCATCCTGATTGGGGTGATAGGAGCTATCCTCAATATTTTGCCCTACATAGGCGGACTGATAGCAATTGCGATCCCCATCCTGATTGCTACCATCACAACGACCGGTTTTACGGTGCAGCTAGGCATTATCGTTAGTTATATGGTGATCCAGTTTGTTGACAACAATATTCTTGTTCCAAGAATTGTATCATCAAAAGTAAAAATAAATGCCCTGGTATCCCTTATCGTAGTCTTACTGGGCGGCGCCATCTGGGGCGTGGCCGGCATGTTTTTGTCCATTCCATTTATAGCAGTATTGAAAATAATCTTCGACCGGGTAGACGAAATGAAGCCCTGGGGCAAATTACTCGGAGACGACGTACCGGTATTTCACAAAGGACAATTATGGACGAGGAGAAAAAGCCGGAAAAAAGCTGCAGTCGAAGAGCAATCAACCACAGGCACCTGATCTCACGGCTTCGGTTAGCCGCTTTTTTTCGATGATGACTTTTTTATTTGGACTTTCTTGACGAAGATTTGCCGCCGGAGCGGCCGGTGACCTTTTTGCCACTATCGCTTTTTAATTTTCCTTTATGCATTTCGTGCATAGTTTCCTCCACTTTTTTTTGCGCATCTTTTGAATACTTAGCCATAGAATTTATTTGAGGTAAATAGCGAGATGCCATAAATCCTGTGCCAGTTCACGACTGGATATCCAGGTCAAAGATCTGCTGCTTGTATTCGTCCGGGAGAATCAGTGATTTTATCGGCTTGTCGAGGTGGAGCAAGCGGGATAATTTGTAAAAGGGAATTACGGGTGCCAGCAGTGAAAACTTCCTGAGCCGCAGCAGTTCACGCACCCGCGACGGGACTATCATTATTTGTCCTTCCAGCAGCACCCTGTACCTGAAGTTCCCAAGGTGCTTTCGATATTGGTGGAAGAGATCGGAAGAAAGCTCACCTCTGTGCAAGTCCGCGTGCAGGTGTGCGTGCCGTACCGGCAGCCAGTCGACATATGTGCCGGGCAGTTCTTTAAGGCCCATCCTGTTGCCGAAGCGGTAAAAAACCTTATACACGTCCTCCTTTTCGCTGGCAGAAAGTTTCCGTTCCAACACTTCGAAAGCGGCGATACTATAATGTATTAGCATAAACAGCACATCCCTGTAAGCCCATGCCGGGATCGTGCTCCCGCGGTTTTGCTCTACCTGTTTGTGAATAGCCCCGATGGAGTCAATTGTTTTCAACGCAGCGTCTTCAGTGGCAAAAATTATCTTTCGTGCGTATGTCACGGTAGAGAAGAGGCGCCCAATCGGATCAGCGGGGAGGCGGCCGGTGAAGTAAAGCCAATCGACCGCTTTATTAAGTGCAAATTCGGCAGCAGACCCAGCGAAGATGAGCAGAACTGTATCACTACTTCCCCAGATCTTTCTGACAATATTCCCTTTTTCTACGAAATCTTGCATCCGCCCAAAGTTACACGATGATAGCAGGCTGGATTAGAAGAATTTCCGAATTACGTTGACGATAATGGTAAGGATTATACTCAGGATGATCATGCTGACGATGGGAAAATAAAACCTGACATTGCCTTTGCCGGATTTTATATCACCGGGGAGGTTGCCAAACCAACGCAGTTGATGGTGGAAGAAGTAAATAATCACGCCGATTGTAACGACGATCAGCCCGCCGATAATGATATATTTTCCGGTATCCTGGGTCATTGATTTCGCGAATCAGGATTACGGGTGATAAAGCCCATAAATGAAATGGGGTCCCGCGATAGACTGTTTACATTCAGCCTGGCGCGGCCATTGTCATAGACCTCCAAAAATAACTGGCGTACGCCTGAAAAATCTTCCGGTTTGATGTTGATATCCCACTGGCCCGGTTTGTTTTGAACAAGGTCATACGCAAAATCCTTTGACGTAAACCGGAGGCTTATGTCAGACGGGTTCATCGGCGCTCTCCGGGCCTGGCCGAAATAGGGTAGTTCGCTGATCAGCGAATCATTGCGCAAAGTAAGATCGTAAGAAGAAGAAAGGTTGCGGAGCGAACCCCGCATGGGTTGCACATTTTCTGCCACAAAAATGAAGTTCTTGTTTTCCAGCATTTGTTGCAGCAAACCTGCATCAGTTACCCGCTGTAGTACAGGGCGACGGCTGCCAGCGCAGGACACAAGTATTACCAGGCTTACAAGAAAAAGTGATTTGAATATTTTCATTGCATTTTTTTCTCGTGTAAGTTCAAAAATTACACCGCCAATTGTTAGGCAATTGAAAATGATTGTCAGCCGAGGTAAATACCTGCGACCAGGAAGATAGAACAGACCACAAACAAAATGACCAGGAGAGGGAGAATAAATTTCCACCAGGCCTTGAAGCCCACGTTGCATAAGGCAAGCGACGGCAGGATGAGGCCGGTAGGCGTAAGAAAACCCATGATCCCCATGCCGTAGAGGTAAGCGTTTACGATCTCCCGCCCGGGGATATTGATGATCACGGCGAGCGCACCCATGATCGGCATCGTTAGCACAGCCATCCCGGAAGAGGAAGCAATAAACTGGTTGAAGACCATGAATAAGCCAAGTAAAGCAATGATGAAGATGGAAGGAGGCATTTGCTTTACGACATTCGCTGAATAGTAGAGAATGGTGTCACTGATGTTTCCCTCATTCATCACAAAGGTGATCCCACGAGCTATCCCGACGATGAATGCCACGCTAAGCAGCCCTTCAGCGCCGGTAATAAATTGTTTTAAATAGAGTTTTTCTCCGAGCCGCGAGATGATCGCAACCACCAGGGAAGCCGTTAGAAACAGCGCTGACATTTCCAGCAACCACCAGTCGAGCCACACAACGCCGGCAATCATGATTAAAAAAGTAAGAAGGAATATGATCAGCAAAACCGATTTGCGCCGGGAAATAATTTCATCTGCTGGCTGTTGGCCGGAAGCCTGGGCGACGATAGCCTCGCCGGTATTTTCGGCCAGTGATCGTGCAGGATCCTTTTTTACCCGCAATGCATACCGCACGATGTACCATATATAGATGGAGGTGGTGACGATAAAAATGAAGATCCTGCCAGTTAATCCATCTGTCCAGTTAACCCCGGCGGCATTGGATGCAATGATGGTTGAAAAAGGGTTGGTGAAGGAGGCAAGTGTGCCGAGTTGTGTGCCGCCAAATATCACGGCAACAGGTATGAGCATGTCGTAACCGGCCGCACGAAATAAGGGAATGAGTATTGCATAAAAGGCAAACCCTTCTTCGGCCATACCAAAGGACGCACCCCCAAACGAGAACAGAAAAGTAAGCACAATGATCAGCCACGATTCCCGGCCTTTGAATTTTGCAGAAAGTGATCGCAATCCCTGCGCCATTGCACCCGTCTCATTAAAAACATTGATGAAACCCCCGATAACGAGGATAAAAAGAATGATATCAATGGAGTCCATAATTCCCCGCAGCGGCGCCTGGATGATCTCAATGATTCCCTGCCGGTTGCCTTGCAGCGCATGATACGTTCCGGGAATTGCAACCGGTTTGCGGATGGAACCGCTGGAAAATTTTTCAGCAGCGATCTTTATGCCAAGGCCGTCCGGAACACGGGCATTATAAGGGATTGTTGAGTCGCCGCGGCTGCTGTGGATCACAAAAGCATTGTCAGTATATTCCAGGGTATCATATTTACCCGCAGGAATTAGCCAGGTCGCTGCCGCGGCAGCAACAATCACGATCATCAGGATGGTGATGGGAGACATCAGGCTTTTGGGCATACTCACGGGATCAAAGAAAGTGAAAAAGTTGTGCAACCGGCAACGAATGTTTTCTCCCGGTAAATTTTGATCGATATTTTTATGGGATGAATAAACACGTGGTTGTATTGACGGGGGCAGGTATCAGTGCTGAAAGCGGGCTGCAGACATTTCGTGACAGCGATGGCCTGTGGAATGGCTATGATGTGTATGAAGTGGCGACACCGGAAGGATGGCAAAAAAACCCGGGACTTGTTTTGGATTTCTATAACATACGCCGCAGAGAAGTGGCAGCGGCGACACCGAATGCTGCCCACGCTGCCCTGGCAAAACTTGAAGAAAAATATCGGGTCACTATTATCACGCAAAACATTGATGACCTGCATGAAAGAGCCGGGTCAAAAAATGTGATCCACCTGCACGGGGAAATTTTTAAGATGAGGAGTGAACTGAACGATACAAGATTGTATGGCATAAAAGAAGACATTGAGCCTGGTGCACTTGCCACTGATGGCGGCCGGCTCCGCCCGCATGTCGTTTGGTTCGGCGAGCCGGTGCCGATGATCAGCGAGTCCATGCGCATCATGCCGGAGGCTGATCTTTTTATACTGGTGGGGACTTCCCTGCAGGTATATCCTGCTTCCGGGCTTATCGATTACTTGGCGGCAGGCATTCCTAAATATATAATTGACAAAAATCCGCCGTACGTGCCACCACATCATAACTTTAAAGTGTTTCAGCATTCGGCGACAGAGGGCATGCAGAAATTATTGCCTTTGTTGCTTGGCGAAGATTGACTTT
>JBBQSI010000077.1:0-10555 GCA_038213975.1 Chitinophagales bacterium | reverse complement strand
TGGTATTCATTTCCCTTAGGGATTATGAAAAAGAGGAAAAGGCATTGATAGAAAAATATGGAATGAAGGTGATCACCACTTCGGAGCTAAGGAGGAAAGGTGCCGAAAGTATTGTCAGAGCTACATTGCGCTACCTTAGTGATTGTACGGATATATATATAAGTTTTGACGTAGATTGCCTTGATTCTTCCATCACCCGCGGCACCGGCACACCAGTGCTAAACGGTCTAAAGGAACGGGAAGCAGAAGACCTGATGAGTAAGTTTGCCCAGAACAGAAAGATCACTTGTTTCGAGATAACGGAGGTGAACCCGACGCTCGACAAAGAAAACCTAATGGCGGAAATCGCCTTCAATATTCTGCAACGGAGCGTGAACCTGCTTATGATGAACTGAGGATAATTATTCTAACAGCTAATCGTATACGAAATAAACTGGAAATGTTATGAAAAGACTTCTTCCGATAGTTATTTGTTTGATCCTGGGGAATATTGCCTGTGCCCAGCAGATAGACCGGCCGAAATTGGTAGTGGGTATCGTGATCGATCAGATGCGCTGGGATTACCTGTACCGCTACTACGACAGGTATGATGAGAATGGTGGATTCAAACGTTTCTTAAATAACGGCTTCACCTGCGACAATACTTTTGTGCCTTACGCACCGACTGTTACTGCTTGTGGACACGCTTGTATTTATACTGGTTCTGTGCCGGCAATTAATGGCATCACCGGTAACATCTGGTACGACAATGACTTGAGAAAATCGGTGTACTGTACAGAAGATGATGCAGTGCATACGGTTGGCAGCAAAACTGAGGCTGGTAAACAAAGTCCGAGGAATTTACTGACTACTACCATCGGCGATGAACTGAAGCTTGCAACAAACTTCAGAGCGAAAGTGTTTGGCGTTGCGATAAAAGACCGCGGCAGTATTTTACCTGCAGGTCATACTGCAGATGGTGCTTATTGGTTTGATTATAAAGTAGGAAAATGGGTTACGTCAGATTACTATATGAAGGCCTTGCCTTCCTGGGCTGCGGGCTTTGATGCGCCGAAGATGATTGATAGTTATTACAAGGAAGGTTGGAAGTTACTATACCCGGCGAATACATATTTACAAAGCACCGAAGATGACCAACCGTTTGAGAGTAAAGTATTCGGTGCCAACGCGACAAAATTTCCATACAAGCTCGACGAATACGTTGGTAATAATTACAGCGCATTTTTGAGTACGCCATTCGGAAATACCCTAGCTGCTGATTTTGCAAAGCAGCTTGTGATCAACGAAAAACTCGGCACTGATTCAATCACCGATTTACTGGCATTGAGCTTTTCCTCGCCTGACTATATCGGGCATGCCTTCGGTCCGAATTCTGTGGAAGTAGAAGATAATTATTTGCGGCTGGACAAAACGCTGGGAGAATTTTTAGATTTTCTTGACGAGCAAATTGGTAAGGATCAATATACTGTTTTTCTTTCCGCGGATCATGCGGTAGCCCACATTCCATCTTTTGCTGCGCAAAAAAATATTCCCTCGGGGTACATAAATTTTGTTTCTGTTATTGATAGTTTAAACAATGTACTGAGGCCGAAATATCGGAAAGAGAAAACGATTGTGGCGCTGACCAATTACCAGGTAAGTATAGACCAGGATGTGCTGAACAACAATAAGATAAATGTAGATGAGCTGAAGGCAACAATTATTACCGCCCTGCAGAAAATGCCCGGCGTAGACAGGGCATTTGACATTGATCGCATCAACCAGATTGCTCTTCCTCACAAAATGGAGGAAATGTTTGCCAATGGCTACAATCCACACAGAAGCGGGCAAATACAAATCGTGTTGCGCCCCCAGTGGCTTGAAGGTTTTACAGGCGGTGGCACTTCGCATGGTTTATGGAATCCCTATGATTCCCACATTCCGTTGCTTTGGGCGGGGTGGGGTATTAAAAAAGGAAAGTCTACAAGGGAAGTGTATATGACGGATATTTCTGCCACGCTCGCTGCCCTTCTGCACATCCAGATGCCAAATGGGTGTATTGGAAAAGTGATCGAAGAAGTAATCAGGTAAACGCTTTATCGGCGCAAAAATAAAATCACTGCGCATGAGAAAACAGCTATGTCTTTTTGTAATCGCTATATGCAGCGTCATACCAGCGTTTGCCCAGGAAAATATAATTAATCGCCAGCAGTTTTTCCTCGATGAACATCCTATAGAGGTTACCATTATTACCGATGTGAAGCGGCTCCGTAAAGAAAAGAAAGATCCCACCTATCAGGACGCAGATATCAAAATGATTTTTTCAGATAAACTGGTGATCGAAGAGAAAATCCGGATGATGCCAAGAGGAGTTTATCGAAAAAATAACTGCGATATTGCTTCGCTCATGCTCAACTTTAATAACAAGACATCTCCCCTCCTTTCCCCATTAAAAAAAATAAAACTGGTAAGTACATGCAGGGACGCGAATATTTTCAGTGAGTTTGTGCTGAGGGAATTTGCAACCTACAAACTCTATAACCTGATCTCCAACATGAGTTTCCGCGTTCGGCTGTTGCATCTCACATTACAAGACAGCGAAAAGAAATCTAAAGAGATTACCAACTATGCGTTCCTGATAGAGGATATGAAAGACCTGGCAGACAGAAACAATTGCCGGGAAATCAAAGGCAAAAACTTTTCAACGGAAGCTACGAACAGGGATCAGACCACCATTGTCAACTTATTTCAATATATGATTGGCAATACCGATTGGTCAATCCCTAATTACCATAACGTCAAATTGATGGTTCCGAAAAATGATACTACAGCACGCCCTTATGCAATAGGATACGACTTCGACTATGCAGGTATCGTAAACACCTTTTATGCCGTACCTGCGCCCGCCTTGGACATACAGTCAGTGACAGAAAGAAATTATCGCGGCTTTTCCCGCTCCCTTGATGAACTTAACAATGCGCTCAGTATTTTCAAGGATAAAAAAGATCAAATTTATTATTTCATCGATCACTTCGTTTACATGTCCGATAAGTCAAGAAAATACATGCTTGGCTACATCGATGGCTTCTATAAACTCATTGACAATCCGAGAGAAATACTTGAAATATTTATTCGCGGAGCGAGGATAATGTAGCAGATTATTTCTTCACTAATACCCTTGCGCTTTGAGCCTTTCCCGTCACCACATCTTTGACTTTTACAAAGTAAATACCCGGAGATAAATTTTGCGGCCACGCGATATTCACTTTACCTGCACCTGGCATGTTGTAAGATTTATTGAAGACAGCCTGGCCGAAATTATTTACAACAGAAATTTGGTATGCGCCCCCGTTGCCGGGTAATTCGATATTTAAATAATCAGTAACGGGGTTCGGATAGGCATGTATTGCGTGCGATTTCCACCGCTCATCCTGGATCATTTTGACGGCAGAGTAATGTACAATTCCACTTTTGTCCTCGCGCCTGATACGGAAAAAATAGACGTTTGTTTGAGCTTCGGGTATCCCAACGTTAAATGAATAATCAGCATTGCTGTTTTCTTTTTCAACTGCCGATGCAGTATTGAATGTGATACCATCGGCACTCCATTCAATGACGTACTCGCCGGGTTCGGTCTCCCCGGAAGTATTCCAGTCCAGCTTTATAACATCACCCTCTTTTACCAGATTGAAATCAGCAATGCCACTGGCAAGGATCTCCATCGGGCACCAAAAATAAGTGAGCATCACAAACAAGCGGGTATATGCACGCAGTTTAAAAACGGCATTGTCACTCCCGGTGAGGATCGTAAAAGTGCTGGTAGTCAGATAATTAAAATTGACTGTGCCTGTGCCATAGTAAGCAGGGTCAGTAGAGCCATATTTGCTTTGAAACTTTTTATTAAATACCGTGTCGGGGCCAATATCCACGTTGTCTCCCGGGTCATCTTTTGCGGCAAGGGTATAAGGCCCGTAGTCTTTAGGCGTAGAAGTGACAGAGCTAAGAAAACCACCCGGGCCGGTAAACTGGGAACGGCGGAAGGTTTCAAAATTGTAAGTCTCTAAATAGTTTAAATCATTTTGAAGGTTATAACTCACAACCGTAGTAACGGTGTCGCTTACACGAATACACTTCAGCGTGCCAATGGACGCGTCAAACTGCGGAAAGCTAATGGTGGTATTGGTGGCGATGATCGAATCAAAATATTGCGAGTACGATAATGAACCGGGCGTGGAACCGTCCGAGCAAAGGCACTGCCCGCGGACCTGGCTGACCAGAACAAAAGAACAAAAGAAAAAAATCAGGTAAAGATTTCTCATAAGGATTGTTTGGGTTAAAACTCGATTTTAGCAAAATGAAAATTAGCCGAAAATGCAGCAGCATTCAACAGCAGAATTACTCCAAGAATTGCACAGTAATTTTTACAAAAACGCATTGCGGAAATGCATTAAAGCACGTATAACACCGCGGTGGATTGCTTTTGGAAATAGTCGTTAAGAGAAATATAGTTGAAGAGAAATGCGCATTTGTACTACAGTCACATAGGCATTTCACGCTTCTGCCGGTTTTTAGCAAGCGATGGGTCCATTTCAATCGCCTTGTCACATATCTTCTGACCTTTCTCTTTTTCGCCTTTCTTTTGAAATGTCATGCCGGCCATATAGAGTGAAGCAGCGTCTTTCGGATTGAGGGTAAGTAATTTTTCGTAATAGTTCAGTGCCAGGTCATATTTTCCTGTTTGATAAAGCGCAGCAGCAAGATTGTTTAGTAATTCTTTGTTATTTGGTTTTTTGTCCAGGACAAGAGAGACCGTTTTCAATCCATTCACCTCATCGCCCGAATACAACTGGGCGAAGCCATAGTTTTCATTGAAATCGTTTGAACGTGTATTTCCAGCAGCCACAGATTTATCAAAGTAGTTTAACGCCTCCCGCCAATTGCCAAGTTTGTAATAGAGCAAGCCAAGTTCATACTTCCAGGCATAGCGGCTGCTATCGTTTTCAATGGCATTGATGTAATGCGGTATGGCTTTTCTTTCTTCTTCCAGTTCTATATATGTTCGTCCAAGGCTGTAAGCAGCAAGCGCATCGTTCCTATTTTTTTTCAAGGTTTTCTCCAGGTATGTCGTCGCCTTGCCATAATCTTCGGTGTTGTAATAGATCAGGCCGAGGATGCGATCAGTTTCCGGGCACTGTGTGCATTTTTCTGCAAAGGCCAGGGCCTGCTGATACTGGCGATTATTAAAGTAGATTTCTGTGAGCTGCTTAATTGCTTCTTTATTGGTTGGATCTATTTCGTAAGCTTTCTGAAATGCCTGCTGCGCATCGTAGATCTTTCGCATAGATAAATTCACCATTCCCTTTTCTATCAAAGCCGGCAAATTATTGCCCCGGAAAGTAATGGCTTTTGAAAAATACTGGTCTGCTATGGCGAAGTGGGCTGCTTTCTTTTCTTCCAGCCCTTTTGCAAGGTAAATCGCAGAACTATCCTGCTGGGCAAAAACGTGTTGTGAAATAACACTGATGGAGAAAAATAAAAAGAAAGTTCTCATTACAAGGGATTATTGTCCAGGCTAGGTGCTACTTCAGCACCAGGGCTCCTAACGCAGGCAGGTAAACGTTTATTTCGCAAGTCTTGTTCTTTTTATCTACAACAGAAACTTTCAGTTCATGATGACGGCTCTCGCCCGTGCCATAATATTGCTGGTCATCACTGTTAAATAATATTTGCCAATCTTTTTTCCCGGATACATGCAGTACCCAATTGTGGCGTGGCACCGGTGTCATGTTGAAGATCACCAGCAAATCATCTTTCGCGTTCCGTCCCTTGCGCATGTAGACCATCACGCATTCATTACGGTGGTCCAGGTCTATCCATTCAAAGCCTTTTTTATCAAACTGGTATTGATACAAGGCGCCTTCCGAGCGATACAGGGTGTTTAGTGCAGCTACGAAATCCTGCATCTTCTGATGGGGTTCGTGTTGCAGCAGATGCCATTCCACTTCTTTCTCAAAATTCCATTCAGACGTCTGCGCAATTTCGTTGCCCATGAATGACAGCTTTGCCCCGGGATGTGTAAACATGTAGGTATAAAGCAGGCGGAGGTTAGCAAACTTTTGCCACTCATCTCCCGGCATTTTATAGATCATTGGCGATTTACCATGCACCACTTCATCGTGACTCAGCGGCAGCATGAAATTTTCATCATAGAAATACATCATGCTGAAAGTGAACTTTTCCTGTTCCTCATTTCTGAGTAGTGGATCGGTTTTAAAATAGTTGAGGGTGTCATGCATCCAACCCATCATCCATTTCATGCCGAATCCCAGGCCATCATTCACTGTCATGCCCGTAGTTTTTGGCCAATCGGTAGATTCCTCCGCTATCATCTGCACATCGGGAAAATCCCTGTAAACCATTTCATTCAGGTTTTTGATAAACGCTATTGCCTCAAGGTTTCCGTTGCCACCAAATTCATTGGGTTCCCATTCACCTTCGTCCCGGGAATAATCCAGCCTGAGCATGGAACTCACTGCGTCTACCCGAATACCATCGATATGAAAAACGTCGAACCAAAAGCGTGCACTGCTGATTAAGAAAGAACGAACCTCTGCACGTTTGTAGTTAAAAATGTATGAGTTCCAGTCGGGGTGATAGCCCTTACGCATATCCGCGTATTCGTAGGTGTGCGTTCCGTCGAATTTGTATAGTCCGTGAGCGTCATAGGGAAAATGGGAGGGCACCCAATCAAGTATCACACCTATTCCTGCCTCGTGGAGCGCATCAACCAGCCGCATAAAATCTGCGGGTACCCCAAACCGTGAGGTCGGTGCGAAATAGCCGGTGCCCTGGTATCCCCAGCTCCCATCAAAAGGAAACTCCATTACCGGCATAAATTCTACGTGGGTGAAATTCAGCTTTTGAAGATAGGGCACAAGCCTTTCAGCAATCATATCATACGAATTGAGCGCATGTTCACTGTAGGGAAAAGGACGCATCCAACTTGCAAGGTGCACTTCGTATACGCTCCAGGGAGCGTGGAGGGAATTATGATGTTTACGTTTACGCATCCAGTCGCGATCTTTCCAGTCATAGTCCAGCTCAATCGTTTTTGATGCAGTGGCCGGCCTCAATTCGCAGTGATTTGCATATGGATCACTCTTATAAAGTTCTGCGCCTTCGAAGCCTTTGATGAAATATTTATAGGATGTATAAATTTCGATGCCGGTAATAAATCCTTCCCAGATGCCGGACTTTTCCAATCTTACAAATAGTGGATGGGCCTGCGGGTCCCATTGATTGAAATCTCCCACCACTGATACGCTGGTAGCATTTGGTGCCCATACCGCAAAGTAGAATCCCTTTTGGTCCAGCACAGTGATTGCATGAGATCCAAATAGTTTGTAAAGGGTATAATGTGTACCTAAATGGAAGTTGCGGAGATCCTCATCAGAGAAAAGAGAATAGTTCCAAACTGGTTTTGTAGTATCGACAAAATGGATATCCTCATATCGATCGGCCGTCTTCTTTGATTTCATAAAAAAAATTTCTCCGCTTGTGGATGCGTCAAACCTTTAAAAATAAATTTCGGGGGGTTGACAAACTGAATAGCGAATTTTGCTTTAACGTAAATTTAAGACTACCAGCCAACTTGCCCCGAAGTTTTTCATACACTTTTGATACACCAACTCCCATCTACACAAACTGACTCATGAGAAAGTTCTCTGTTATTCTTTTTCTCGTTGTTTTTGCTGCTTTCAATTCTTTTGCTCAATCTATTATCATTAAAGGTGCAGTGAAACAGCAGGAAGAAAATAAACCGGTAGAGAATGCGGTAATTGCCCTCCTGACACCGTCGGATTCTATCTTCTACAAATTTACCCGGAGCGACAAACAGGGAAATTATATTTTCAATGGCGTAGCTGCCGGAAAGTACATCCTGATGACTACACATCCGTATTATGCTGATGTGTTAGAAGACGTAGACATTAAAGAGGACGTGACTTTCCCGGCTTTCGTACTAATATCGAAAGCAAAATTGCTGCAGGAAGTGATTGTGAAAACCGGCAGCCCGATAAAAATAAAAGGGGATACAACGGTATATACTGCTGACAGCTTTAAGGTGAGTGCGAATGCCAACGTTGAGGAACTTTTAAAAAAGCTTCCTGGTATCCAGGTCGGCAAGGATGGTGAGATAAAAGCAATGGGCGAAACCGTGAAAAAAGTATTGGTGGATGGCGAAGAATTTTTTGGTGATGATCCCGGCATGGCAGTAAAAAATCTGCGTGCCGATGCCGTGAAAGAAGTGCAGGTATTTGATAAAAAAAGTGAGCAGTCGGAGTTTACAGGTATCGATGACGGGCAGACGCAGAAAACGATAAACCTTAAGCTGAAAGAAGACCGGAAGAAAGGTTATTTCGGCAAGGTGGACCTGGCGGGTGGGCCAGTCAAAGATTTAGATGCCAGGTACAATGGAAACCTGTTGTTTGGATCATTTAAAGGAAAGCGGAAATTATCAGCCTTCGCCCTGACAGGTAATACCGGACAGGACGGACTGAGCTGGCAGGACGAACAGAAATATGGCGGCGGAAATGACAACGTAACTATGAGTGTAGATGATGATGGCGGCGTAATGTATATGTGGCGGGGAAGCGGAGACGATGACGAACCTTATGTAGACACGAGGAATGGATATATCACCAACATAAATACCGGCCTATTGTATAGCAACAAATGGAACGAAAAACACAGTATCAACTTCAGCCCCAAGTATAACAGCCAGGACTATACGAATTATCAAACAGAGTTTACGCAAACCCAGATCGGCGACTCGGTGTTGAATATGAACTCAAATGAATCAATGGATGTCAATCGTAGTAATGTAAAAATGCGCGGCATTTATGACGTAAAAATTGATTCCAACAACACCCTGAAGATTACAGCAAATTCAAACTTTTACCAAACACAGAGCACCAGTGACAGATATGGCGTAACTACTGGTAATTCCGGCGTACTAAAAAACAGGAGTTCCCGCTCTTTGTCGACTGACAACGAAAAGCAAGCATTTTCCGGAAAACTCCTCTTCAAGCATAAATTTCCCAGGGCACGGCGAACCTTATCAATTGCTACCGATTGGAACATGTATAACAGCGACGGCACAAATTTCCTTCAATCTGTGAACGAAGCTTTTGTAGATGGTATGCCTGCCAATACACAGGAACTCGACCAGATGAAAGACTACACGCTTTCCACTTCCAATCTTTCAGCGAAAGTGACATATACAGAGCCATTAGGAAAAGAGTGGGCGATGGAACTGGGCTACCAGTTTGGATACAACTTTGGAACAAACGATCAGTTAACATATACTTACTCGCCTGCCTCCAGTAAATATGACAAAGTGGTTGACTCTTTGTCCAATCAATTCCGCCAGAATATTTTCCAACACATACCCTCCTTCAAAGTAAACTTTCAAAACAAAAAGTTCAGGGTGAATCTGGGCTCGGGCTTCGGCGTGACCAACTTTAACCTGGAGGATATTACTTTTCAAAAAGATTATATACGGAAGTACGTCAACTTTTTTCCATCAGCAAATTTCACCTACACGTACAAACCTAATAAGAGCATCAGACTGAACTACAACGGTAACACAACACAGCCTACAGTGAACCAGCTTCAGCCATTGAGAAACAATAATGATTATTTTAATCAATATATAGGCAACCCTGACCTGAAGCCGTCTTTCGCCAATAACTTCAATCTTTCACACAACAGCTACAACTTCCTGAAAGATATCTGGATGTACCAGTCGCTTAATTTACGGGCGACACAAAATTCTATTACGAACAACAGGATCATCGATCTCGATTCAGGAAAGACAGTCACGCAGCCAATTAATACAAATGGAAATATCTCAGTTAACTTCTGGTCAGGCCTGGGATATAAATTCAAAAAATTAGATCTGCGTGTGAACCTCGGCCCATCACTGCAGTACAACAAATTTGCTGACTTTGTGAATTACAAAAAAAGTTTGTCTACAACCTTTGGCCCCGGAGTAAGTATGTGGCTTTCGAAGTCGAAAGAGAAAAAGTATGACGTGTGGGTGCAAAACCAACTTAGCTACAATTCCAACACAACCAGCCAAAACGATAAACGCATACATTATTATACCAATGATCTGAGTATGAATGGCACTTTTTATCTTAAAAAAGTTTGGAGCCTCAATGCCGAGTATCAATATTATTATCGTCAAAAAACTATTGACGGTTCCGCGCCCATCAATAATCATATTCTGAACGCACGTTTCCAGCGAACATTCAAGCAAGATGAATTCACATTTTATGTTTTAGTGAGGGATGTTCTCAACCAAAATATCGGTGTGCAAAGGAACTTTTATGGAAACACGTATTCTGAAATCGTGAATCAGCGATTGAAAAGATATTTTATGGTAGGTTTCAGTTGGGACTTTAAAAACAAGTCTGCGCAACCCTCACCAGCGCCCGCTCCACCTTCAAATTAAATAACATGAAAAAAATTTTGGTGTCATCTGTCCTTATCGTGCTGGTGTCATTTCCCTGCC
>JBBQSI010000076.1:0-10567 GCA_038213975.1 Chitinophagales bacterium | reverse complement strand
ATTTGATAGTATGACCGTGGAGCAAAATGTGAAGTTCCCGCTGGATATGTTCACCAAGTGGAAGCATAAGCAAAAGGTTGAACGGGTAAATGACGTCCTCGAACGGGTGAACCTGAAAGATGCCAATAGCCGCTATCCTGGTGAAATCAGTGGAGGTATGATTAAAAGGGTGGGCATAGCCCGTGCTATAGTTCTCAAACCAAAATATCTGTTTTGTGATGAACCAAATTCCGGGCTCGATCCGAAAACATCACTCGTGATAGACCAACTTATCAGGGACATTACTAAGGAAAACAATATCACTACCGTTGTCAATACACATGATATGAACAGCGTGATGGAAATCGGTGAGAACATCATTTACCTTCACAAGGGGGAGCTGGAATGGGAAGGAAATAATAAAGAGATCATATTTAATAGTAACATACGCCTGAACGAATTTATTTTCGCCTCAGAATTTTTACGTGATGCAAAAGATATGCGGATGCTTGAAGAGCGGGGTATTATCGACAATGACCGTAATATGGATGATATCATGCGCGAAGGCGGCGCCAACCTGGTCATGGGTTCCGGGCAAACAGATCCCGAAGAATAATTTTACCCGACAATTTTTCCATCTTTCATGTGAAGTATGCGGTCGCTTTTTTGCGCCAGTTCTTCATTGTGCGTCACAATCAGGAAGCTTTGCTGAAACTTGTTCCGTAGGTCTATGAAAAGATCGTGCAATTCACTTGCATTCGCAGAATCCAGGTTACCAGTGGGTTCGTCTGCCATCACAATGCTGGGATCGTTTACCAGGGCCCTTGCTACGGCCACACGCTGCTGTTCGCCACCGGAAAGTTCACCAGGTTTGTGGTCATGCCTGTCTTTCAAATTAAGCAACTGTAGTAGCTGCCGCGCTTTTACTTCTACTTCTTTCGTCTTCCGTTTAGCTATCCACCCGGGGATACAAATATTTTCAAGCGCAGTAAACTCCGGTAGGAGATGATGAAACTGAAATACAAATCCAATATGTCTATTCCGGAACGCTGCCAGTTTTTTCGCTGATAGGGAATTAAGGTTGGTGTGATCCAGCACCACTTCTCCGCGATCTGCCCGGTCGAGCGAACCGAGGATATGTAGCAATGTACTTTTGCCCGCGCCGGAAGAACCTGCAATGCTCACGATCTCGCCTTTCTTGATGCTGATATCAACACCCTTCAACACTTCAAGGTTTCCGTAGTTTTTATAAATTCCTCTCGCGACTAGCATGTTTCAAAAGTAGGGATACAATGGAGCAATTATGTAAAAAATTAAATTTCCGGTGTGCATCCAATAACGTATAATGTACGTCAACACTACGTCTTTGCAGGTAAAAAAACATTATTTGCTGATCTCGACGAAACTTTTACTTTTGCGAAAATTTATACCCTATTCAGACCTTACATTTTAATAAACGTGATACCTTATGTTTTGGACTTTAGAATTAGCCTCACACCTTGAAGATGCTCCGTGGCCCGCGACGAAAGATGAGTTAATAGACTACTCCATCAGGAGTGGTGCGCCGATAGAAGTGGTGGAGAATCTCCAGGAGTTGGAAGATGAAGGAGGAGAGATTTATGAGGGATTGGAAGATATCTGGCCGGACTATCCAAGCCAGGAAGATTTCTTTTTCAATGAAGATGAATATTGATATTCCTTATCAGAAATAAAAAAGACCGCTGATCAGGCGGTCTTTTTTGTGGTAAAAATTATTTTTCCATTTGTTCTATAACGTCTGCCGTCACCCCGGTAAATGAAAATCCTCCATCGTGAAAGAGATTTTGCATCGTCACATAGCGGGTAAGGTCACTAAAAAGTGTCGCGCAATAATTCGCACAATCTTCCGCTGAAGCGTTGCCGAGGGGACTCATCTTTTCTGCATAGTTGATAAATCCATCAAACCCTTTCACGCCGCTGCCTGCCGTGGTCCTGGTTGGTGATTGGGAAACTGTGTTGACCCTCACGTGTTTTTTAATAGCATAGTGATAACCGAAACTTCTCGTCACACTTTCTAACAGTGCTTTTGCGTCAGCCATTTCATTGTAGTCAGGAAATACACGCTGCGCAGCAATATAGGTAAGCGCTACCACGCTGCCCCATTCATTTATTACATCTTTTTTCATTGCAGTTGCCAGGAGGCGGTGGAGGCTCATTGCCGAAATATCAAGGGTCTTCTGGTTAAAACCATAGTCAATGTCCGTGTAGTGTTTTCCCTTACGGACGTTAAGGCTCATGCCAATCGAATGTAAAATAAAATCCACGCCGCCGCCAAAATGCTCTTTTACTTTTGTGAGCAAGTTATTCATGTCTTCGCCGTTGCTCACGTCGCATGGTATCACTGGCGCGCCGGTTTGTTCCGCCAGCTTATTGATCTCGCCCATGCGCAGCGCTACGGGCGCATTGGTCAGCACCAGGGCCGCTCCTTCTTCGTGGCAGCGCAGAGCCGTCTTCCAGGCAATCGATTTTTCATCCAGCGCACCGAAGATGATTCCTTTTTTTCCTTTCAACAAGTTGTAAGACATTTTGTATGTTTTAATCTTTGATAATGGTTAATTCCCGATCATTTCTTTTGCGTTTGCAAAAGCTGCGGCAGAAGGTGATTTCCCACTGAGCATCATGGCAATGTTATCTATTCTTTCTTTGTCATTCAAGAGCTTAATTGCCGTCACTATTTTTTCACCTTTGAGTTCTTTAAAAACATAAAAGTGCCGGTCGGCTTTGGATGCAATTTGCGGCTGATGTGTAATTGAAATTATCTGGTGATTTGCAGAAAGTTTTCGCATAATTGCGCCGACTTGTTTCGCCGCCTCACCGCTTATGCCACTGTCGATTTCATCAAAAATGAGAGTCGGCAGGGCAATGCTTTCGGCAATTAGCGATTTTATACTGAGCATTACCCGGCTAAGTTCTCCGCCGCTTGCTACCTTCCGCAATGGCACGAACGCTTCGGTATTTGCTGTCGCCGGGATATTTGCATTGAAAAGAAATTGCAGATCATCTCTTCCAAATTCATTAAGCTGCGGCAGTGGCTGAATACTTATCACGATCCTTGCATTTGGCATACCTACCTGCGCAAGCAGTTTATTTACATGTTGTTCAAATTTATTCGTTTGGGCATTCCTGTTAGTTGAAAGTTTTTCCGCTAATTCATAGCAGGCTTGCCGCAATGTTTCAAGTTGTTTTTGCTTTTCGGAAATCTGGGTTTCCAGGTTCAAAGTATTTTCCAAGGCAGCTGATAAGTTGTCTCTTAAATGAAGCAAACCAGCAGTATCGTTTACATTGTGTTTTTTCAATAAACGGTATCCTTCGGAAATCCTGTTATTTAACTGATCAATGCGTGCTGCATCGTGGCTGATTTCGCCACTCAGCTTTTCAAGCTCGCCGGATATGTCCTGCAGCTCCAGGTATGTGGAATGCAAGCGTTTACTGAGTTCCTCAATTTGCTCATGCACTTTGGCCAGTCCTGCCAACTTATTATCATACACTTTTAGCTGGTTGATTACCGGCGTTTCCGCTTCTTGCAGGAAAAAAACTATCTCACCCAAAGTCGATTTTATTTGTTCCGCGCTGCTAAGGAGTTTTATTTCAGCTTCTGCCTTCTCTATTTCCCCGTCGGAAAAGGCAGCTTCTTCCAATTCGTCGAACAAAAACTTCTTATAATCATATTCGCCGGCAGCGGCAGCCTGCCGCTCCTGGAGCAGCCTTAGGTCTTTTAAAGCAAGTTGATACTTTCTAAACGCAGCCTGGTAATTTGCGAGAAGGCTTGCATTGCCTGCAATTGCGTCTATTGCTCGCTGTTGGAAATCATTATCGCCAACTTCCAGCGTATCAAATTGCTGGTGAAGATCTACCAGCAGGCTGGAAAACATTTTTAACTGCGACAGTGTCACAGGAGTATCATTGATAAAGGCACGGGATTTCCCGGAGGAATTTATCTCCCTGCGCACAACAACTTCCTCACTGTTATCCAGTTCCTGCGCCAAAAGCCAGGTAGCAATTTCCGGATTCGAATTTTTGAAAATTGCTTCCACGACGCATTTGCCAGCTTTCGTGTATAACACAGACAGGTCGGCCCGCTCGCCGAGCACAAGGCCAAGAGCTCCAACGATAATGCTTTTACCGGCACCGGTTTCTCCTGTGATGATATTCAGGCGTTCCGAAAAGTCAATACTGATCTTTTCAATCAACGCGTAATTCTGAATGTATAAGTACCTGAGCATGCAATGGGCAAATTACAAAGAAATGAACTTTCTTATGAGCGACAAGACTTTGGGACATAGAAAAAGGGGCATTGATTAAATACCCCTCTTTCAATTCCGTTAGTAAAAGTTTATTTTATCTCAACTGAATTATTCAGGTCGTCATCTACCAGGATACGTCCACAGTTTTCGCAAACAATAATCTTCTTTCGCTGCTTGATGTCACTTTGTTTTTGTGGAGGAATCGCATTGTAACATCCACCGCAGGAATCTCTTTCAACAGGAACTACCGCAAGACCATTACGGTAATTTTCGCGAATGCGATCATAACTTACCAGCAATCTCTCATCTACTCCTTCCCGTGCTTTGTCTGCCAGCTTGGAATAGTGCTTCTCTTCTTTGTCTGTTTCCTCAATTATTTTTTCCAGCTCGCCCTTCTTACCCTTTAGGTTAGTCTCTTTCGTTGCCACCGCTTTCTTGGCAAGTTCTAATTGCTTTCCCTTTTCTGCAATATCCTCAGTCGCATCTTTTATATGCTTTTCCGACAATTTGATCTCCAGGGTTTGCATTTCAATCTCCTTATTAATAGCTTCAAATTCCCGGTTATTTTTTACGTTCTCACTTTGCTTCTCATATTTTTTTATCAAATCACCTGAATCTTTAATCGCCTGGTTTTTATCGTCGATAAATTGCTGCATACCATTAATCTCTTCCTCTACGCGTAGCTGGCGTGCGTGCAAACCTGCAATTTCATCTTCCAGGTCGCTTACTTCGATCGGAAGTTCACCCTTAAGGATCTGGATACCGTCGAGCTTGCTATTCACTTTTTGAAGTGTGATCAGCGAAAGCATTTTTTCCTCAACGGAATAATCTTTTACCTGTGACATATATGTTCTTTATTAATTTTTTTTGAAAGTGAACCCCCCGGTTCAAATGAAATATTGTACCGGATTGGTATTCACCTCGGTTTTAAGGACGGCAAAGTTAGGAAAATTTCCCTTCAGAATGTCATACAGCAATTCAATGGTGTATTGTTCGCTTTCAAAATGACCAATATCCGCAAAAAGTAACTGCCCATCGGCATCAAAGAAATCGTGGTACTTGATGTCTCCCGTAATAAAAGCATCTGCACCATGTCTTATCGCATCTTTTAGAAGAAAACTGCCGGCCCCTCCACACAAGGCAACCTTTGCTATTTTTTTCCTGGTAAACGGGGAATGGCGGATGGCAGCGATTTTAAAAGCGCTTTGTACCAGGTTCAAAAACTCCGGTTCTTTCAGGGCTTTTGGCAGGTGCCCGATCATACCGCTACCGGTGTCAAAAGAGGTATTTGACAAATCGTAAATATCATAAGCAACCTCTTCATAAGGGTGAGCTTTACTGAGATCCTTTACAATCTGCTTTTCCGCCGTGGCGGGAAAAATTAGTTCGATCCGCACTTCTGTTTCCAGGTGGCGCTTACCTTTCTTGCCAACAAATGGCGCTGCCCCTTCACCTGGCTTGAAAGTGCCGGTCCCGATTTGGTTGAAGCTGCACTCCGAATATTTTCCCAGTCTTCCACCTGTATTGAAAAGCGCGTTTCGAACTTCTTCTGCAGATTTCTCCGGGCAAAAAGTAACCAGTTTTTTTAGCATACCTGGCTTCGGGGAAAGGATCCGGGTGTAGTGAAGACCGAGTTTCTCCGCTATTCTGTGGTTTACACCATTAATAGTATTGTCAAGATTGGTGTGGATGGCGAATATGGAAATGTCATTCTTGATAGCTAAAATAATTGCCCTCTCTACCCATGAGCTGCCCGACAATTTTTTTAAACTTTGAAATATGACCGGATGATGGGCAACGATGAGGTTGCAATTTTTTTTAACGGCTTCCTCAACTATCGCCTCAGTTACATCGAGACATGTAAGAACTCCGCTACATTCTGTATTCGGATTGCCCACCAAGAGTCCCGCATTATCATATGTTTCCTGCAGGCCGGGTGGTGCAAATTTTTCCAGGAATTCTGTGATATCTCTTACCAGCATTTTCTGATAAAGTTAAGTACTGCTAACATTCAGCCTCTATTTCCTGTACATGTGCAGAACGACTTTTGCAGTGCTGCCCCATGGGCCCAGCTTCATTGTGGGGAAACTTTTACTGCTGAAGCGCCAGGCGCGGGTTAGGAATTTGAATTCGTCTCGTGAGGGAGGAAGAGTGATGTCAAGTTTACTATAGTCTTCATTGCTGCTCCAGGTGCCAACATATACCATTGAACCTTTGGTAGCTTTTAGCGGGCCGTGGTAATAATCTTCTTTTTGCATTACAAACGTATAACCGGCATATTCCGGCGTAAGGTCCGAACTATCATTGGTAGCGAGGGTCACTGAAAATTCACGGTTCAACACGTTCAGCTCAAAGAACTGTTCGAGGAGAGGATTGCCCGCGATGTCTGATGGTTTTTTGCAGGAAGGTGCAAACAGCACAACGAGCAGGGAGAAGAAAAATAGTTTTTTTAAAGGGAGCATGTACGGTTGCGATGAAAAAGGAATAAAATTAATCATTTATACAAGATTTCAAAACATTGGCCTCTTGATCAACTACTAGGAGATGCATTGCAAAATGGTAACTTCAGCTTCAATTTTATGCAGTTATTTTCAATATTCTTTTTTTTATTATTAGCCATTTCCGTAAACGGGCAGGTGTTCAGTGGGAATCCCTCTTCGGTTCATTGGAAAAAGGTGGACAGCCGCGACACCCGGGTTATTTTTCCGCAGGGTAATGATTCTTTAGCTTTGCGGGTAGCGGCGCTTAGCAATTTGATTACCAGGCTGCGTCCAGACAGCGGGCAAAAGCAAAAGAAAATAAATATTGTTCTGCAGGATCGAACAACAATCTCCAATGCCTACGTTGGCCTCGCCCCATTTCGCAGTGAATTTTATTTGAATGCCCCGCAAAACAGTTTCCTCCTGGGAAGCCTCCCCTGGGCAGAAAACCTGGTACTGCATGAGTATCGCCACGTCGAACAGTTTAGAAATTTTGACGTAGGCTTGTCACATACCCTCCGTGTGATCTTTGGTGAAGCGGCACAGGCGCTGGCTAATAACGCTGCCATCCCTGACTGGTATTTCGAAGGTGATGCAGTGTACCAGGAAACCAAATTGAGTGGGCAAGGGAGGGGGCGATTGTCTTATTTTTTTAATCCATTTCGTGGACTGTGGCTTTCGGACAAACAATATTCCTGGATAAAACTCCGGAATGGTTCACTCAAAGATTTTGTGCCCGGTCATTACGAGCTCGGCTATATGCTGGTCGCTTATGGTTACCAACGCTTTGGAGATGATTTTTGGAGAAAGGTTACCGGGGATGCCGCTTCTTACAAAACTTTATTCTATCCCTTTCAGCATGCAATAGAAAGATACAGCGGGCAATCCTACAAAGAGTTCAGAAATGCGGCGCTCACTTTTTTTCAGGAACAGTTTAAAGAAAAAAGTTGGTCGGGCCGAGCTGTAAAAGGTGTATTGAACGAACAATATCCTGCCTTCACCCCGCAAGGGATTGTTTATGTGCAGAGCGGTTACGACCAGCGGCCGGAATTGATCCTCAAAAAGGACGGTTCAAGAAAAGTAATCAGGCTGAAGGACATTTCTATTGACAATCATTTTAGTTACAAAAAGGGTAAGATCGTGTATTCGGCCATCCGGCCTGACATTCGGTGGGGAAATGTTTCTTACAATGATCTTAAAATAGTTGATGTTGCCACCGGCAGGCAAACAGTGCTGACTCATCATACACGCTATTTTTCCCCGTCGTTTGATGACAATGCAACTCGGATTGTTGTTGTTGAACAACCAGCAAAAGGGCGAACCCTTTTGAAAATTGTTGATGCCCGCACGGGTGAAATTTTGCAAACGCTTCCCAATAAAGAAGGCTATTTTTTTACATATCCCGTGTTTGCCGATAGTAGCCTTATCCTCTCTTCAGCGAGGGATACTCTTGGACGGATGGCTTTGCTGAGCATTTCCATGATAGATGGCGCTACATCGCAATTGACTCCGTGGTCGAAGCAGGTGATTGGCTTTCCGGTAATAAAAGAAGACACGATTTTTTTTACAGCGCAGGTAAACCAGCAGGATGAATTACTGGCATTGAAACTCTCCGGCAGACAATTGTTGAGACTGAGCATGCCGGCGAGTGGTGCTGGAAAATACCAGCCGGCAGTAAGCAATGGCTTTATTGCCTGGAGCACATTCACACCACACGGATTCAAACTGGAGAAAATTTCCAGGGATAGCGCAATACTGTTGCCAATTGAAGATTCGCTGTTAGCAGACGGATCCACAAATTTCAACGTAACAGCACTTCAAAACGGAGAGAATCTTTTAACTGCGAATCAATCATTACCGGATTTAAGTATTGGAAACTATTCAAAAGGTTATCAATTGTTTAATTTCCACAGCATCCAACCATCGGCGAGTGACCCCGAATACGGATTATTCCTGCTCGGCGAAAATATACTCAATACGTTTCAGTCAACCGTTGGCGTGGTTTACGACAGGTCCGAGCGATCAAAAAGACTTAGTGCAGGCGCGGCTTACGGCGGTCTGTATCCAATTATTTCGGGCGGTGTCGACTATACTTTTGACAGGAAATCGCCCGCCCCCGGCGGAGTGGTCTATTCTTTCAGCGAGTTGGAGCCGTTTATCGGCCTGAATATTCCTTTAAACTTTTCACAGGGCCGCCATTTTACTTTTTTGAATGTCGGCAGCAGGTTCATTTACAATCAAACCTTTACCCAGGGTGCACTGAAGGATTCTGTTGGCAACATTTCCTACAGTTACCTGAATAATTATTTTTCCTTCTCCAACCAGGTACAACCAACCCGGAAACAAATTTTTCCTGCTTTTGCTCAGTCAGTTTCAGCAAGTTTTAAAAAAGCTTTGACCAAATACCATGACTGGCAGTTCGCGACCACTGGTAGTATTTATTTACCTGGATTTTCTAAAAACCATTCTCTCGTTATCAATGGCGCTTTTTTACAAAGACATGCGTCCGGGGGCATCAATTTCTCCGGGGGCTTCCCGTTTTCCCGGGGTTTTACCGGTGTTACGCTGAAAAGGATGATAAAAGGCGGATTGAATTACCATTTCCCCTTTGCATATCCCGATTGGGGCTTCGGAGGAATACTGTATTTCCTCAGGCTGCGCGGAAATGTCTTTTACGATGTCACAATTACGGATGATGAAAAAGTATTGCGCGCCGGCAAGGCCGACTTTTTATCGACCGGGGCCGAAATGTTTTTTGATACAAAGTGGTGGAACCAGGTGGATGTTTCTTTTGGCGTGCGATATGCCCGCTTGCTAACCTCCGATCTATTCGGCGGGGCGGGGCGCAACAGGCTGGAGATTGTTTTGCCGGTCAATATTTTCCGGTAGTAATGCCAAATTATTTTTTTTGTGAAGAAATCAAACATTGTGAAATAGAAAATTGTTTTTGATAAATTTACATTGTCAGCCCACAACGTACATACATGCCCCGGTTAGATACTAAAAAGAAACCTGCAAACGCGATCTTCTTCGTAGCCATGGCTGCAATTGCGGCTTTCGCCTTTAACTACATTATCCGCGAGGGCCAGCGGATCAAGCAAGAAAATGAACTCCTTTCCTACGAGGTGTGGTGAATTTTCTTCTTATTGTTTTTCATTAATCTATTTGCATACCAATCTGTCAGACTACTGCGTGTTGTGCACCAAAGCAAGCCGGCACCAAAATTGGAAATAAATGATTTGGGAAGCAATTAAGGACCGGATATGGCGTTTGAGAAAACAACTGACCTTAAAAAGGCGTTATTAACAAGTTACAAGTAATTTATTCTTTGGTAATTGTTGTATTTTTAATATCCAACATCTATTTTTGAAGTATTGAAAAAATTTTTCTACATACTTTTTCTTACTGCTTTCTTTCAACTGCAGGGTTTCTCCCAGTCGGCAAATCCATTTTCAAGGGTTGAAGCTCAAAGAACAGTGAAATTTTACCCCAATCCTGCGATCAGCTTCATCAATTTTGAATTTCTAAAGCAGTACGATCAAACTTATTCTCTTCAGATCTACAATTTTATAGGTAAGAAGGTTGCTGAATTTAAACCTTCAGAAAAGAAACTTACCCTCCCGGTTACTGACTTTTACCGCGGTGTCTATATTTTCCAACTCAAGGATCGTTCCGGCACTATAGTAGAATCCGGTAAGTTCCAGATTTCCCGTTAGTTTTTAATAGTAGCTCAGGTCATTGCTCGCTATTTTTGCAAAAAAAGATGAGCAGGTTTCTCAGCACAATTTTCTATTAATACTGTCAAATACTTTTATGACTGTTGCC
>JBBQSI010000075.1:0-10598 GCA_038213975.1 Chitinophagales bacterium | reverse complement strand
TTCCTTGTCCACCAGCATATTTCCCGTGCTGGAGCCCATAAATATTTTTACGCCACAGACTTCTCTTTTCTTCTGGTTCATCTTCAACACTTCTTCCGCATTGTCATTACTGGTGCCCATGAAGAAGGAATAATTTACCAGGGAATCTTTTGCCGCCAGCTTGTACTTTTCTTCCAGTAAGTTTTCTGTCAGCGCATTGGGAATGGTATTCGGCATATCCATAAACGAAGTAACGCCACCTGCTGCCGCGGCCCTGCTTTCGGAATAAATAGATGCTTTGTGTGTAAGGCCCGGATCGCGAAAATGCACCTGGTCATCAATGATGCCGGGTATGAGATGCAAGCCACCTCCATCAATTTCTGTTACTCTCTCTTTCACCCCAAAACCCCGGTCGATTCGCTCAATTCTGCCGTTTTTCAGGTACACATCTTTTTCTGAGATTTCTCCTTCGTTCACCACGCTAATCTGCTTCAGAAGATAATTATGCATATCTTGAAATTAATTAATAAAGCGCCAAACCCAATGCGAATTCTAACGTGCCTGCTCCCGGTTTTTCTTTTGATTCCATTTTCCCTCACTGCTCAAACTACCTTCATTCCCGAAGGTGATAAGGCAAACCAGTTTATAGATCGACTGGAGATCAAGCAGGGAAATTTTACGGATCTTAATTATTCCACCATAAAGCCTTACAGCCGCGAAGCAATTGTGGCGGAAGCAGAATATATTGACAGTGCTGCGCAATATTCTAAATCTTCTATTGGAGAAAATCGTAGGTGGTCCGGGTTAAACCTTTCTAAAATTGACGAATACAATTTGAATAGTATTCTCATGAACAACAAGGAATGGGTAAGCGGCGAGACTGATAATTTCGACAGCCGAAATCCTGTCTTAAATACTTTTTTTGTAACAAAACCAAACCTGCTGGAAGTAAATAAAGAAGACTTCTTTCTTGCGATTAATCCAGTCCTCAACTTCCAGGTTGGTAAAGAATCTTCCTACGATCCTACCCTCTTTTATAACAAACGAGGCATCACGGCAAGAGGACGCATCGCTAATAAAATAGGATTTTCTACAACACTTACCGATAACCAGGAAAGAGGACCTTCATTTTTCAATCCCTGGGTTGATTCTTTGCGGGCTGTGCCGGGCGTTGGATTTTACAAACGCTTCAAGGGTACAGGCTATGATTATTTTGATGCCCGCGGTTATGTAACCTTCGGTGTTACCAAATACATAGATGTGCAGTTTGGCTTTGATAAAAATTTTATTGGCAACGGCTACCGCAGTCTTTTCCTGAGCGATTATGGAAACAGCGCCCTTTTCCTGAAGCTGAACACGCGTATTTGGAAGTTCAATTACGAGAATCTTTTTATGGAACTTATGCCGCAATTCACTAAATCCGGTGATGACCTCCTCGATAGGAAATACGCGGCTATGCATCACTTAAGCATGAACGTTACAAAGTGGCTAAACGTTGGAGTATTCGAAGGCGTGATCTTCGGCAGGCGCAATCGTTTCGATTTTCAATACCTGAATCCGATCATCTTCTTAAGGCATGTGGAAGGCCTGGTAGGCAGCCCTGATAATGCCGTTGCCGGTATCGACTTTAAAGCCAATGCAGCTCACCATTTCCAGTTTTATGGCCAGTTCATGTTAGATGAATTTCTCCTGAAAGAAGCAACTAAGAACGACGGATATTGGGCTAACAAGTATGGCTACCAGTTAGGCGTGAAATACGTAGATGCGTTTAATCTTTCCAATCTCGACCTGCAATTCGAATCCAATCGTGTAAGACCTTTTACCTACTCTCATTTTAATGAAGTCGGCAATTACACACATTATAACCAGCCGCTTGCGCATCCTGTGGGGGCAGGCTTCCAGGAGTTTATTGGGGTGCTGCGTTATCAGCCTGCGCCTAAATGGTACATCAGCGCAAGAGGAATTTACTACGAACAGGGGAAGGATACCGCGGGCCTGAACTTTGGCTCAAATCCTTTTAAACTATACACCACAAGAAGCAGCAACTACGGTTATCAAATTGGCAATGGCTCGAAGATAAAAGTGGGAAACGCGTCATTGGTGCTTGCGTACGAACTGCGGGAAAATCTTTTCCTGGAAGGATCGTTGCTATTTAGGAAATACACCGGACAGCCTGATATCTCTGTCTTTGGCGTCGGTGTGCGCTGGAATACTTTCCGGAGAGATTACGATTACTGATCGCTACTCTACCGTCAGTGAGAAAGTGATCATCTTACTATTAATCTTATCAATCACATTGGAATACCGGAGGTCTGCATCCCGGCTGTGCAAATTCATAAGCCCGCTGCTTAATTTAATCTCCGGCGTTAGTACGAAGTAAGGAAAGTAAAGATGAAAACCCATGCCCACTTCTACGCTCAGGTCAGACCTGTTTAGTTTGATAAGATCCTCCGCCTTTTGCGCCCCGGCATTACTTGCAAGGTCATAGTCAAACTTACCCCCGGCAATTGTATACACTTTAAAATTGCCGATGCGGTCGCTGCTAAATTTTAAATGCACGGGAAAACTTAGGGTGATAGATTGCACCTTTTTACTGGCCGTAGTGTCCGGTGTATATTTTTCCTGGTAGAGAAAAGCCTTTTCAGAAAAAGTAAGATCGAGTGGGTGAAGTCGAACATCAAAGTGATCAGCTACCCGTACATTAACCAGCCAGGCAAGATTAATACCCGTGCTGTTCACGCTTTCTACGTCCATGATGGAATCGCGTTCCAGAAAGAGAGGATGGTGGGTGAAGGAAAAGTGAGATTTGTTCACACCGAGGTTGATACCAAAATGATAGGGCTTATCATCATGATCTTCCTGGTTTATGATATCTCCAAACTGTGCCAGACACGCGGATGAAGAAAACAATAAAACAAAAGCCAGGAAACTTATTTTTCGCCGCAATAAATAGTGCATATGCCGAAAGTCAATGTTTTGTAGAAAGCGTTTCTATATGCAAGCTGATTTAAAAGGTGAATAAATGTTTTTTTTTCGGGGAAATTTTGAACAGAATCAGTGAGATATTGATAGGCAAATTTATTCTTTGAAATTGCCTTGCCAATTGCCGGCATTATTTTATTTACATATAAGTTATAAAATGATCTTACTATCGCATTGTCCGGCCGCGAACATTCCAACACCACCAATTTACCCCCGGGTTTCAATACGCGATAAATTTCTGAAAGACCCTGCTGAAGATTTTCAAAATTCCTTACGCCAAAGGCTACCGTTACTGCATCAAACGAGTTATCGTCAAATAAAATTGCTTCGCTGTCGC
Organism: Chitinophagales bacterium; assembly: GCA_038213975.1. Classification (GTDB taxonomy): domain Bacteria; phylum Bacteroidota; class Bacteroidia; order Chitinophagales; family Chitinophagaceae; genus Ginsengibacter. The sequence goes on along the minus strand of JBBQSI010000075.1, from coordinate 7,300 downwards.
CAACTTCAAGGGCGATGCGCTCTCCCAGTCCGGCTTGCGCCACCTTCTTCTTACCAATGTCCAGCATGCCTACGCTGATGTCAATACCGGTCACATGATCAGGGGACAACATCTTGAAACTTTGTATGGCAAAATCGCCCGTGCCCGTTGCAACGTCCAGTATTTTTTTGGGCTGCAAGGCCGAGAGCTGGTTGATCGCTTTTCTTCTCCAGCCTTTGTCGATGCCGGCACTCAAAACATGGTTTAAAAAGTCATACCGGAAGGCAATCTTATCAAACATCTGCTCCAACTGCTTTTTTTTACTGTCTGCAGAATGGCGAAAAGGAACTACTGTATCATGCCCGTAGGTTGTCATCGAACCAAAGATAGTTTTTTGGAAGAATAAGCTTAAATGCACACTGTTCTTTCACTTTTATTTTTGTTTTGTAAATCCCCTGAAAAATAAGGCTTCACAGTTCTTGTATCTTGCAAGCTGCATGATCATTAAAAACGCATCATATCTAATCTCCAGCCCCGGTATTGAAAACTGCCCAAAGCCTGACCGCCCGGAATATGCTTTTATCGGGCGAAGCAACGTCGGCAAATCGTCGCTGATCAATATGCTCTGCAATAATGAAAAGCTGGCCAAAACATCAGGCTCCCCCGGGAAAACGCAAATGATCAATCACTTCACCATCATATCAACTGATGACCCCGGGAAACGGACAGCAGAGTGGTACCTGGTAGATCTTCCCGGGTACGGGTATGCGAAAATTTCTCAAAGTAGCCGGCGACGCTGGGAGCAGATGATAGAAAATTATTTGCGCAAGCGCGAAAACCTTACGGACGTTTTCGTGCTGATAGATGCGCGGCACTCTCCGCAGAAAATAGACCTTGAATTCATCAATAAACTTTACTTGTGGCAGATTCCATTTACCATTGTTTTTACAAAATCAGATAAGGAAAAGCAAAGGGTTGTCAGCAAAAATGTTTCTCTTTTTATGGAGAGCCTGAAGGAGATTATGCAATTTCTCCCGATGGGAATCGTAACAAGTGCGGCGAAAGGAAAGGGTCGCGAAAAAATCCTGCAGGTAATTGCAGAAAAGAATGAAGAGTTGCGGGAAAGATAGCCTGCACTAATTCACCACCTTGTTGGCACACGAACTGCTTGCAAAAGCTTCAGGCTTGGCTTTAAAAGCGAAGCCCATGCCGAGTATGTAGCCCATCGCTTCCCTCAGTGCCTCATTGCTTTTAAAATGCGGGTTGGTGTTAATGTCAGCATGTACTTCCATGTCTACATCATACAGGGTGAAAAGGTCACACAACTCGTAGGCGATCTCGATACTTTTTGCCACCTCTACCAGCATCCTTTCTTTGATGCTGTATTGATATTTTGTCTTTTCGTTGTGAATAAACATGAATCCGCCATGTCCTTCACGTAAAAAAACAATTACTGTCGCAAACTCAGTGTCGCTGCCTTTTACCTGGCTATCTGTACCAATGCAAACTTTGAGATGAAAGCCCGCTGCAGCTTCCCGTTGGATGGCATCTTCTACAGCACTTTTAATTGGAAGGTCAATGGTGTCACCATTAAATTTTCTCCAGAGCATATACGAAGGTTTTCTAAAATTACTCCATTTATTTTTAGAAAAGGCTGCGCTTATAATTATAACATTAAGTTGATAAAGGGGCTAAAAACAAAAAAGGGCCAGCCCCTAATGCTGACCCTTAACTTACACATGAATCTACCTTACATTCTTATAATTCGTTCTGTTGTTCTTGTATCGTCTATTAATATTTGTATAAAATAAACACCGTTAGGGCGGCTGTTTATACCAATGTTATTCAACCCTGCTTTTCCGTTTCCACCGGCAATGCTTCTGCCACTTGCATCCACCACCTGGTAGCTGAAGTTTTGTGAAGCTTGAATGGTAATGAAGTCATGTACAAGGGTTGAGATCTTAAACTTTTTATTTTCACTCTCTCCGGTCTTTAACGCAATTATGTTCGAGTAAGTGTGTTGACCGTTCTGAGAATTTGCTTTCAGGCGGTAATAAATATTTCCTTTATGGAGAGGCGTATATTCATAATCATCTGAGCCAGTCAAAAACGATGAAAGCGCCCGGAAAATTGTTCCGTCTGTGGAAGTTTCCAACACAAAATCTTTTAAGATTTCGGCACCGGAAATCCTCCACGTAAGCTTATGTTTTGCATTCGTAGAACTCCCTGAGAGTTCCACCTTATTTACAGCCGTCACAGCAAGGGGCATATACAGCCCCTCGATCGTATAAGAACCAAGACTGCCATAGTTCGATGCATAGGAGTTACCTGCACCCTCAATCTGCACATAATATTCACCTTCCGCAAGCACTGTGTCAATGGCCACGTCCAGCCTGGATGAATCGTCATACACGCGTAATATTTCAAATAAAGAATTTCGAATAGTCACCTTAACATCCAGGTCAGCACCATCGTTATTTGAACCAACAGAGAAAGGAGCTACCTCCAGGTTAAATCTTCGCGCTTTATTCATACTGAGCCGGAAAATATCCTTGTCAGCATTTGTTGTAATAATGCCGTGTGCGTTGAAAGTATTATCAGCGTTCTCAATAAATACAGTCGCTGAAGTAGAATCGTCTGCATGATCATCCTGGCGGTAAGTGAAGCCATTGTAGGACGTTATTATGGAAAGATTGTCCTGCGCTGCCAGGCATCCACTGGGCGTGGGACCGTTGTTCCACCCGGAAAAGTTTTTATAATAACTATTGCCCATTACCGGTGCCCAACCTGTTTCACCGCTGCCGAGACCATCATTGTAAGTCGCGAGCAATGTGCAGCTTCCACTGTATTTCGCCTGGTGTGAAAGACTGAGCGTATGACCACTTTCATGACTGCAACATTCTGCAATTAGCTTAGGTTTAAAACCTAATTTATCTGGAAAAACAAATGCCGGCACGTCCGTACCCCAGGTAAATGAACCGGTAAAAGCTACGCCGCCGGCATTGGGATACCAATTGCTCGTCGGGGTAACGATAACGCGTATCCTGCTACGTAAAGGAGCTGCCAGGAACACGGTAGAGTCGGTTGTTATATTCACTTCAAAAGGACGAAAATCTTCGGCCACCCGGTTAAAGATCTCAGTGATTTGATCATCAGTAAGTAATGCCGGCTTGCAATCCAGCGGCATGCCGCCGTTCCAGGGCGTGCCTTCTACCATTTGTCCGTCAAAGTCAAGAAATATCGTTGATGCTGCTGAAGGAAAGCTGCTTAATTGCGGCAAACTGTATGTTGTAGCCGTGCTCAGGAGCAAGGAGATCACCAGGGTTATAGAAAATTTGTTCATCAGGTTGGATTTTGGGATGTGTAAGTACTCCTTCTAACGGTCCTGGACGAGATCATTCATGTTAAGTTTTTCAAAGGCATATGTTCCGTCGATATTTTTCTTCAAACGGTAACCCTCTGAATAATCTTTGTTGATCAGGTGTCCTGAGTAAGTGTAGGAGTTATCATCGTTTTTCGTTTTGGAAAGAGATAGAACTGCATCGTCTATACTTGACAATGCTATAGTTACTACGGAAAGTTTTCCAAATTTTGTAACAGCGGAAAGCACTTTTCCTTCCAGCACAAAACCCTGCGACATTTCAATTTTACAATTTGCTCCTGCAACTTTCAGCAAGGCTGTCTGGATTTGAGGCAAAGGAGTAACGAGCCTCAGCGGCAAATTCTTTAGCGCAACAGAAGGTTGATGAGGTGCTACCTGGGCAGTCGAAGAAAATGGAACATGTGCAATCAGTAAAAAAGCCAGCACAAGTGTGAAGGTCTTCATAGTAAGGATTTTTTAGTATACCGGATATTCATACAACGGACGACACAGGATAAAAATTATCCATGTATGCTAAAAAATCCACCCCTTATATCAAGTGTAGAATAAGTACGCTGCCTTACTGGTATTAATACCGGCCGATACTTAGTAAAACCAACGTGCAGGCTTCAAGCGATTCAATTCCATGCTGGTCCGCGAGCGCTTCCAGCTCATTATTTTCCGCACCGGGATTATAGATTATCCTTTTGGGTTTCTGCGAAATGATATAGTCGTAATACTCTTTTTGGTTGCGGGCATTCAAATACAACGTTACCGTGTCAAGTTCAGGAATGTCTTCTTTACCGGGATGAATGTCGACACCGGCTACAGTGCCTTTTCTGTTACCAACGGCTACAACATCATGCCCGTGTGACCGGAGCCGCTCGATAGCAAGGTAGCTATAACGGGAAGGGTTAGGTGAGGCTCCAAGAACGAGTGTTTTTTTGTTAGCCATAAGTGTTAGTGTATGAATTTTGATCTGAGATCGGGTGTTGAAACCATACATTCGGTCTTTCTTCCAAACCACCGATACCTGTTGGCTGCAATCCAATCGTATACTGCATCCCGAACAGCTTTGGGCACAATGATAAATCCATACATTAAGCGCCAAAGACCTCCGAGACGACGACAAACACGCAGGGCCGCTGTCGATTTAGTATATAGAACATTGTCATCTAATAAAATAAAAGAATTCATCGTGGGTTTAAGGTTGCCGTTCAATAATTGGTTGGCTTGTTCCGATTGTAAAGGAGCGAAGCGAAAGATATTTTTACGGTCTCTCTTAATCACAACTTGAACAACAGTATTGCAAAGATTACAAACGCCGTCAAACAAAATCACGCTGTGTGCTTTCATCCGGGTAAAGTTACTAAAACTCGTTGCCATGCGTGGCTTTTATAAGGGCCTGTGTGAGTCCGGGAAACAACTTCAGTGAAGTAACTACCGTATTTGTCAGGCGACGCTTCCCAAAAAGTTTCTGCAACCTCCTGCCGTCTTTCAGGCGGTTTTCAAAGTTTGCATTCCACTCAGACTGGTAATTCTTCTCCAGCCTTTTTCGGGAAATTTTCTTTTTCAAAAACTGGTCTACAAGCAATGACGCAATCTTAGCAGAATGAAAAGCAATACTCATACCGTTACCACATAAAGGTGCGATCATACCCGCAGCATCGCCCGTCATCAGTAAATGATTTTCTATTTGGGATTTTTCGTCGAAGCTGATTTGTGATATAGTAATGGGCTCGCGAAATATAAAATCGGCGTTGTTAAAAATATCATCCAGGAAAGGATTTTTGCACAAGACATTCCTCTCCATTTCCTGAATAGCATTGTTATTTTTCCTGAGGTTCTCCGCATTGGTCATGTAGCAAAGGCAATAAGCGTCACCTTCTATCTTTGAGATACCACAATAGCCGCCCTGGAAATTATGCAGGGCAATGGTATCTACGGGAAAGCCTATACGAACATGATATTTGACGCCTACAAAATTGTTGAGCTTTCCTGGCTTCTCCGTCACAAAGTCCCTTGACCATTTTACATCCAGGTTGCTGCGCTTGCCAAATGCGCCACAGGCAACTTTAGAAGTGAAAGTTGAGTTACCTGCTGTAATTAAGAATTGGTCGTCTTTGAAAACTACGTCCGTAACCCTGGTTCCCTCTAATAATTCTACACCAGCCCCGATTGCAATCTCTTTCAATGAATTATCCAGGAGGTACCGGCTTATGCCGAAGCCTCCCGGATCGAGCTGATTACGAAAAAAACTACCATTGGGTGAAGAAACAATGAGCTTTGTAATCAGAGGCAACTGCAGCGAACCTAAGTCCATACCTAACTTCTGCACGAAACTGTGACTCTCCATAGCGATATATTCGCCACAGACACGATGAAAAGGGTATGTTTCTTTTTCAAAAAGAATCACTTTATGGCCTGCCTTCGTCAGCATGATTGCGAGGGAAAGGCCCGCCAGCCCACCGCCAATGATGGCCGCATCGTATAGTGATGGTTGCTGCATGTTAACTGTTTACTTTTTTCAGAGGGTTACGATTGTATAATTTTTGCGAACGATAATCAGCCAACGGAAAGCCCATCTCCAGGAAATCTCGTAGTTATCAATTCCTGCCTGGCTCAAAATTTTTTCCCAATCTTTTCTTCTAAATCCTCGCATTACAGATATTGGTGCATCATTTTTTACAAGGCGGGATCCTGAAAACATTTTCGTGGAATACTTAATAAAAAAATATGCCAATGGATGCCGGTGAAGGTCATTAATAAAAAATCCCTCCGTACAATTATCGCGCATCCATTTCACCATTGTCACCAATTCCTGGTCGGAAAAATGATGACAAAACAGTGAGCTATAAATAATATCCGGTTTATGACTGAAGTGAACATCGTTAAAATCCGAATGTAAAAAAGCAGTTCCTTCGTTGCTGGCACTTTTCTTCGCAAAGTCAATGCAGTCAGCATTTAGGTCGATCCCGGTCAATTCACATTCTATTTCGTTCTTCTTACAGAATTTATCTATGGCATTAAGATTGTCCCCACCGCCGCAGCCAATTTCACATACACTTACTTTCTTATTTCTTAATAATTTTTTCAATCCTGCAAGTGTAGCATCATGCCCGCCAAGCGATGCGTTGATAAACTTCAATTCGCGCATGTTTTGGTAAATCTCCGCCGGGGCAATTTCTGTAGAATCTATGATTTCCTTTTCCCCGGAGCGGCGACTGAAATCAATCATGGCCAAGTAAGAATGTTTCCATCGTTAATCCGGGGCCAAATGCCGCACCAAAAACTGAACCCTCGAAAGAACTCAAATCCTGTCGCTGTATTAAATCTTTTAAGACAAATAGTATTGTCGGGGAAGACATATTCCCATATTCTCTCAAAATATTATAGGATGCAGATAACCTTTCAGGCGCGATATTGATGCTCTTCTCCACGGCTTCCAAAATCTTTCGGCCACCCGGATGAATGCACCAATGGGCTATTCGATCTTTTTCAGTGTTTCCATGCCGGAGAGCATTTTGCACTAGCCGGTCAAAGTCCTGCTGGATTACATCAGGCACGTATCCCGATAAAGTCATTAAAAAGCCAGACGATGAAAGTTGCCAGCTCATTTGACTTTTTGCTGCTACAGACACTTCGCTGTAAAAGCTACGAATGGGTAATCCTGCTGCAGGCGCAGAATCAGCAGTTACCAGTATCGCGGCTGATCCATCACCAAAGAGAAGGCTGGAAGCGATATTATCAACAGTATTCGAACGCTGAAAGTGCAGTGTGCAGAGCTCGGTGCATACGATCATCACATTAGCGCCTGCATCCGCTGTACAAATCGCATCCGAAATTTTTAAAGCATGAATGGCAGCGTAACAACCCATAAAATTTACAGAAGTCCTAAAGATCGTTGGCGCAAGATCCATCGTTTCGAGAATCTGCAAATCCAGTCCGGGAGCACTCATG
>JBBQSI010000074.1:0-10630 GCA_038213975.1 Chitinophagales bacterium | reverse complement strand
ATGACCCATGAATTCAAAACTCCGCTGGCTACAATTTCCCTCGCCGTGGATGCCCTGAAAAATGAAAAAGTGATTCGTGACCGTCAGAAAATGGAATATTTCTCCGGAATTATTAAGGATGAAAACAGGCGTATGAACAAGCAGGTGGAGACCATACTCCAGGCTGCCCTTCTTGACAAACAGGAGATTCAGTTGAACACCGGGCAACTACACATGCATGAGATCATACAAATGGCAGTGAACAATATCAGACTCCCGCTGGCAGAAAAGCAGGGGTGCATTCAAACTGAGCTCAACGCCAAAAATGATCTCGTAACCGGTGACGAGGTTCATCTTATAAATATTATCAACAACCTGCTTGACAACGCAATCAAGTATTCAAAAGAAGACCTCCACATCGGTCTTTCTACTCAAAATCTGAATGGCACCCTGCGTATTCGTATTGAAGACAACGGGATCGGTATGACCAAGGAGACCCTCAGCCGCATATTTGAAAAATTTTACCGTGCTCACACCGGCAATATCCACAATGTAAAAGGGTTTGGCCTGGGCCTTAGTTATGTGAAAACCATTGTGGATGCTCACAAGGGCAAAATCAAAGCAGAGAGCGTTCCTGGAAAGGGAAGCACGTTTATTATTGATCTGCCTGCGGAGAAAAGAAATTGATTTTCGAATCGCTTTCGTCAATCCTCGTCCGCTTTATAAACAGACTTTCCACACTTTACTAACAGCTTTTCCACCACTTTCTTTCATCCCGTTATTCATAACGTCTGTCACAGTAAGGATCACAGACGTGTGTATAAAAAAGAAAACCGCAAATTCCCATCTAAAGTGGGAAAAAGTGTTATTTTGTGGTAATTTATCCCAAATCAGAATCTATACTCCCCTAATGACAGGATTCATCGGAGAATACGAATGCACTTTAGATGTTAAGGGTCGCTTTCTTTTCCCCGCAGGTTTTAAGAAACAAATGCCTTCCGATTCTACGGAAGGATTCGTTCTAAACCGCGGCTTCGAGAAGTGCCTTAGCCTCTATACCCTGCCGGCGTGGGAGCCGATCTTTTCTGACATCAGCAAGTTGAATGATTTTGACCCGAAAGTGCGGCAATTCAAAAGATATTTTTTGAACGGCGCTACACCGGTTGAGCCCGATACAGCAGGCAGGGTATTGATACCTAAAAACCTGGTGGAATATGCCGGCCTCGAAAAGGAAATCGTGCTCGTGTCGGCAATTGACAAGATCGAGATTTGGGATAGAAGTAAGTATAAAGAGTTCTTTGAAACTTTTTCACCTCAGATGTTCAGTGACCTCGCAAAGGAGGTAATGGCAGGAGATGAATTTGTAAAGCCCTGACGATGGCGGAAGAGTATCATGTACCTGTTTTGTTACATGAAGCAATTGCCGGCCTTGAAATTAATCCCTCGGGAACCTATGTGGACTGTACGTTCGGCGGAGGGGGGCATGGTCGCGAGATATTGAAAATGCTGAATAGCAGGGGACGCCTGATTGCTTTCGACCAGGACGAAGATTCAAAGAGAAATCTGCCTGAAGATGACCGGCTCATTTTTATCGCCGCAAACTTTAGACACCTTTCCCGTTTTCTTCGCCTTCACCAGGCAATGCAGGTTAACGGGATACTAGCAGACCTCGGAATCTCCAGCCACCAGATAGATACCCCCGGCCGGGGCTTCTCTACGCGGCACAATGGGCCGCTTGATATGCGAATGAATAATGGAGTTGAGAAGGATGCCTATAAGATTGTGTCGGCTTACAGCCAGGGTGCCCTTCACAAGATATTTGAAAAGTATGGGGAGGTTACGAATGCAAAATCGTTGGCGGCGAAAATTGTAGAGGCAAGGGAGAAGCAATCGCTTTCAACTATCAGTGAATTTAAACTCGCTCTTTATGATGTGGTTAGAGGTAATCCTGAAAAATATTTTGCAAAAGTGTTTCAGGCCTTGCGCATAGAAGTGAACGACGAGCTGGGGTCGCTCAGGGAATTATTAGAACAGGTGCCAGAGGTGCTCGCTGAAGGAGGACGAATTGCGGTCATCACTTTCCATTCGCTGGAAGACAGGATTGTTAAAAATTTTTTTCGGTATGGCGAATTTGAAAAAAAGGAGGATAATAGCATATACGGTTCACAACCTTTAACTCAACTAAAGGTAATTACCAAAAAGCCTGTTACTCCTGCTTCTGACGAACTGAAAAACAACCCGAGGTCCCGATCTGCCAAATTAAGAATCGCAGAAAAAGTTTCAACTGACAAAAATTAACAAAGCATGTCCGAGGAAAAAACTGCCGCAAAAAATATTGGAAAGTCAAAGAAAAAGAATCTTCGGAACCTTCTTGGCAATCGATGGATTGTGCAGAACATTCCCTTCTACCTGTTTCTTGCGGCCATTACGATCATCTATATCGCCAATGGACATTATGCTGATAAGACGATCCGGAAAATAAATGCTACTGCCCACAACCTGAAAGAAATGGAATACGAATTCAAGACAGTAAAACAGGAAGTCATCTTTCGAAGCAAAGAAAGTGAACTGGCAAGGGCGGTGGAGCCATTGGGTTTAAAAATGCTGGAAGAACCGGCTATTGAAATTATTGACACAATTAAAACAGACCGTTAAAAGCGTGGACGTAAAAAAAGACATATCCTGGCGTGTGTATCTCTGCTTCCTTGGCATCATTACTTTGGGAGTTGTGGTCATTGCGAGGGCAATCTACATTCAAAGGGTGCAGGGCGAGTACTGGATAAGTATGAGCGACAACCAGCACCTGCGCTACTTTGATATCAATGCAGAAAGGGGAAGTATATACAGCGAAGAAGGTAACATGCTCAGCACCTCCATTCCTGTTTTCGACATCTATGTAGATTTTGGCGCCGATGGTTTACAGGAGAAAGAAGGCAAAAGGTTTTATGAAAATCTCGACTCGCTGAGTTATTCTCTCGCTACACTTTTTGGTGACGCTTCCAAAGCCAATTACAAAAAACTGTTACTCAAATCATACAAGAAGAAAGCAAGATATTTTCCGCTGAAGAAGAAGATATCCTTTGATGAATACAAAACGCTACGGGAATTTCCTATGGTCCGCCAGGGGCGAAATAAGAGCGGTTTTATCGTGGAAGTGCGGGACAACCGGGTGAATCCATACGTGTTACTTGCCAATCGGACTATTGGTCTTTCCCGCGGAGACACCAGCCGAAATGTAGGCCTGGAAAGATCTTATGACAGCTTGCTGAAAGGCCAGACCGGCCAGCGGCTCATGCGGTACATGGCTGGAGCGTATGTGCCGGTAGACGGTGGAGAGATAGAGCCTGAAAATGGAAAAGACATAATCACCACCATCAACACCTTTATCCAGGATGTGGCAGAAAATGCATTGCTGAAAATGATGGAGCAAAATAATTCGCTGCATGGTACCTGCATTGTAATGGAAACAAATACGGGAAAGATAAAGGCGATTGCTAATCTTGGCCGCCGGACTGATGGCAGCTACATAGAAGATTATAATTATGGCCTGGGCAAGCGCTCCGAACCAGGTTCTATTTTCAAGCTGGCAACACTTCTTTCTCTGTTGGAGGATAAATATGTTGATACCAGCAGTATCGTCGATTGCGAAGGCGGCGTAAAATCTTTCTACGGTTTGCGCATTCGTGATTCGCATTTAGGCACCAACAATTTGACCGTCAAGGAAGCTTTTGCCAGATCATCCAATGTTGCATTCGCGAAACTCGCTGATCAATATTATCATAACCAGCCACAAAAATTTTACGATCACCTTCATCACCTGAGGCTGGATACCACTTCAGGAATTGACATTGTCGGCACCGCGAAGCCGTTTATAAAAAAACCTTCCGGGAAATATTGGACAAAGTTTACAATTCCATTTATGGCGCATGGCTATGAGGAATTGGTGACGCCCCTGCACATGCTCATGCTTTACAATGCAGTAGCGAACGATGGCAAAATGATGAAGCCCTACCTGGTGGAATCTGTTAGAGATATGGGCATAGAAGTCAAATCATTTCTACCCCAGGTAGTCGAAGAAAAAATCTGCAGCGAAGAAACACTGGGAAAACTTAGGGACTGCCTCCTGGCCGTTGTTGAAAGTGAGGATGGAACCGCTCATTCTTTAAAGGATAATAAATACCAGTTTGCCGGAAAGACAGGTACTGCGGTAACAGCGTTGAACAACAAAGGATACAATAAGGCTAATAAAATTTATCAATCTTCTTTCATCGGATTTTTCCCGGCAGCGAAACCCAAATACACGATTGCGGTCGTCATACAAAATGGTTATGAATCACGTCTTGCCTATGGTGGTGTGGTTTCGGCTCCTGTTTTCAAGGAAGTTGCTGACCGGATATACGCGGCTGAGTTTCTGAAAGAGTATAAGCCGGTTTCAGAAAAGCCGGACAACAATATTTACACGGTCTTCGGTTTAAAAAATGATTTTGATAAAGTAGATGAAGTGTTTCGAATTGTTATCGAAGATTCTGCCGCGGGCACCAAACTTTCCTGGCGATCAATGACCATGCAGGCAAGTTCAGCAGCGTTAACCCTGCCACAAAATATTCCCGATTCAAAAAAAATTGTGCCTGATGTAAAAGGCATGGGTTTAAAAGATGCGGTGTATTTGCTGGAGAATATTGGATTAAAAGTATCAGCGACCGGGCGTGGAAAAGTGACGGCACAATCACTTGCAGACGAAACTTTTTCGAAAGGACAAACGATAAAACTTGAGTTGAATTAATGCTTTCATTGCAGACGATATTATATAAGGTAAAGATCAAATCAGTTTCTGGTGACGTGGAAACTTCAGTAAATGAATTAAGGATCGATTCAAGAGCGGTAAAGGCCGGCGATTGTTTTATTGCCATCAAAGGCTGGAGTTCAGATGGGCATGCATATATAGAAACAGCTATTACCAACGGCGCCGGTGCGATTGTTTGCGAAAATTTGCCTTCCAGCCTTCAGAGAGATGTCCAATATATCGAAGTTGACAATTCCAGCGCTGCCGCGGGCATCATGGCGCACAACTTTTACGGTAATCCTTCGGAAAAATTAAAACTCGTAGGCGTAACCGGCACAAATGGCAAGTCAACAATTGCCACATTATTATTTAAACTTTTTTCCAATCTCGGGTACACGTGCGGGTTACTCAGCACGGTGCAAAATCAGATCGGAGAGAATGTACTCGCTGCAACGCATACTACGCCGGATCCCATCACTTTGAATAAGATGCTGGCGGAAATGGTGAAGGCTGGCTGCACACATGTTTTTATGGAAGTCAGTTCCCATGCCATTCATCAGAACAGGGTTGCCGGCCTAACGTTCAAAGGTGGCATCTTCAGCAATATCACGCACGATCACTTAGACTATCACAAAACATTCGATGAATACATTAAGGTAAAAAAGCAATTCTTCGATTCACTGCCATCAAATGCTTTTGCAATCAGCAATGCTGACGATAAGCGTGGTGCAGTGATGTTGCAGAATACTAAAGCAAAAAAGTACCTCTATAGCCTCAAAACTGTTGCCGATTTCAAAGGAAAAATAATTGCGAATACCCTGCAGGGATTACTGATTCTGGTGAATGATACGGAAGTACACTTTAGGCTCACCGGCGCTTTCAATGCCTACAATTTGCTGGCAGTTTATGGTGCTGCCATTTGCCTCGGCGAAGACAAATTGCAGGTACTGAAGGTGTTGAGCAACATCACCGGAGCTGAGGGAAGATTTGAGGTGGTGAAGAGTCCCGCAAATAATGTGATAGGCATTGTAGATTATGCGCACACGCCTGATGCTTTACTGAACGTGTTGGTTACCATAAAAAATCTCAAAACCAAAGATGAGCAGTTGATCACCGTTGTAGGGTGCGGTGGCGATCGCGATAAAACCAAACGGCCGATAATGGCCGAGGTTGCCTGTGAATATAGTGACCGCATCATCTTCACTTCTGATAACCCGCGTAGCGAAAGTCCTGAATCGATCATCCGGGATATGGAAGCGGGTGTGCCGGTAGTTGCACGCAAAAAATATATTTCAATCAGCGACCGCAAGGAAGCGATCAAGACCGCTGTGACATTGGCGCAATCAAAAGACATCGTATTGGTTGCGGGAAAAGGGCATGAAAAATACCAGGAGATCAATGGTGTGAAACATGACTTTGATGATAAAAAAGTCCTTGGTGAAATGATGGAGATGTTAGATAAATAAATTAAAAGCAAGAATGCTTTATCACCTTTTTGAATGGATCAATGCTAATGGGTACAAGTTTCCCGGCAGCAGGCTGTTTGAGTTTATCACCTTCCGGGTGCTCATCACAGCTATTCTTTCTTTGGTGATCACTACTGTTTATGGCAAGAGACTCATCAGGCTGCTGAAGAAAAATCAAATAGGCGAGTCCGTTAGAGAGTTAGGCCTTGCCGGTGAGCAGATGAAAACGGGCACTCCAACAATGGGTGGCCTCATAATTTTGCTGGGCATACTGGTGCCAACGCTCCTCCTCGCTAACCTGGATAAAGTGTATGTACGGCTGATGATTCTGTGCACGATTTGGTTAGGCATCATCGGATTTATTGATGACTATTTTAAGATAAAAGCCAGGCGCGTGGCCAAGGCAAAAGGCATTGCCTATAAAAAAGTAGATGCAGACGGGCTCGCCGGTAAGTTCAAAATTTTTGGACAGGTGATGCTTGGCATTATTATCGGTGCAACGCTTTATTTTAATGAAAGTGTTGTTGTAAAGCGCGAAGTGATCACTACAGGCGTAGAGCAGGCTGACTTAAAACAAGGTGAACATAAAGTTGCCGAGGACACGCTAATTACCGCAGACGGAAAACTGCACCGCTTTGTTACTGTTAAAACGCCTATCACTACGATTCCTTTTGTAAAAACGCATGAGTTCAACTATGCGAAATTATTACCTGAAAGCCTTCAACGCTTCACTTACATCGCGTACATACTCATTGTTATTCTGATTGTAACAGCAGTTTCAAACGGCTCAAATATCACTGACGGACTTGATGGGTTGGCGACGGGGGTAAGTGCGATCATTGGGATTGGTATCGGTGTATTTGTATTCGTGAGCAGCGATGTGCGAATTGCGGATTATTTGAATATTATGTTCATCCCAAACCTGAGTGAGTTATCCATATTCATTGCCGCATTTGTCGGAGCCTGCGTAGGGTTCCTGTGGTACAATGCCTATCCGGCGCAGGTCTTCATGGGCGATACAGGCAGTCTTGCCCTGGGGGGCATCATTGCGTCGCTTGCAATCATCGTTAGAAAAGAATTGCTCATACCAATCTTCTGTTTCGTTTTCCTGGTGGAAAATTTAAGTGTGATGATCCAGGTGGGGTATTTCAAATACACAAAGAGAAAACATGGCGAAGGTCGCAGGGTATTTCTTATGAGTCCTTTGCATCATCATTATCAAAAACTCGGATATCACGAAAGTAAAATCGCCGTAAGGTTTTGGGTTGTTACCATCCTTTCTGTGGTATTCGCAGTTGTCACCTTAAAACTCCGATAGACTATGTAAACCGCTATAAGAATTTGTATCTGTGAAACTATATGAAATAAATATCCGAACCGTACTTATGAAGACCGACTTCTTACCCATTAAATTCATTCCGTTGAAGAACCTTATTTTTTTTGGCGATAGCCAAACAGATCAATGATGGCTAAAAGAATTGTAATACTTGGAGCCGGAGAAAGTGGAGTGGGAGCGGCTTTGCTGGCTAAGCAAAAAGGATACGAAGTGTTTGTAAGCGACAGCAGGGAAATAAAATCTGCCTATCGCGAAGAATTGCAGCAGCAGGAGATTGCTTTTGAGGAAGGGGGACACACCGTGGAGAAAATAATGG
The DNA here is from genome assembly GCA_038213975.1 of Chitinophagales bacterium. Classification (GTDB taxonomy): domain Bacteria; phylum Bacteroidota; class Bacteroidia; order Chitinophagales; family Chitinophagaceae; genus Ginsengibacter. The sequence continues at coordinate 2,750 of JBBQSI010000074.1, read as the reverse complement.
ATGATTACCCGCTGGTGATGAAAAGTCCGGGCATAGGGGAAAATGATCCGCTGGTAAAGCAGCTCCGCGCAAGTGGCAGCAAGATCATCAGTGAGATCGAGTTCGCCTACATGTATAAAGGCGACAGCAAGATCATCGGGATCACCGGCAGTAATGGAAAGACGACGACAACATCGCTCATCTTCCACATCTGCCAGCAGGGAGGATTGGACTGTGCGTTGGTCGGCAATATTGGTTATTCATTTGCCAGGCAGGTGGCCGAAGCACCGAAAGATGTGTATGTCGCGGAGATCAGTTCTTTCCAGTTGGATGACATCGTAGAATTCCGGCCCGACATCGCGGTAATGACGAATATAACTGAAGACCACCTTGACAGGTATGAGTACAATTTTGAAAATTATATCAGGAGCAAATTCCGGATAATCGAAAATCAAAAATCAAACGACGTATTTATCTATAATGAAGACGACGGAGTGACGAACAAATACATGAATCAATTTAAAAACGAAACCACCCTACTACCATATAGTATGAGCAAACCATTACCCAAAGGGGCATATATCACCAACGCAGAAATGCATATCAAATGGCAAAGCGAAGAAATGAAGATGAGTGTTGACGATTTCACCATAAAGGGAAAGCATAACCAATACAATACAATGGCAGCCTGTCTCTCTGCAACGGTAATGGATATACGCAAAGACAAGATCCGTGAAGCTGTTCAAAATTTTGAAAGTCTTGAACACCGCATGGAATATGTGAGCACGATAAAAGGAGTAGAGTTTATAAACGACAGTAAAGCGACTAATACCAATAGTACATGGTACGCACTTGAAAGCATGACGAAGCCTACGATTTTGATTTTGGGTGGCGTGGATAAAGGCAATGATTATTCTTTCGTGAAAGAACTGGTGAAAGAAAAAGTAAAAGCTATAATCTGCCTGGGTGTAGATAACCGGAAACTTCATGAAGCCTTCGGGAATGAGGTGGAGTTGTTGATCAATACAACCAATGCAAAAGATGCGGTGCAATCAGCCTTTCACATTGCAAGCAAAGGAGATGTAGTACTTCTGTCGCCGGCCTGTGCCAGCTTCGATCTATTTAAAAATTATGAAGACAGGGGCAACCAGTTTAAGCAGGCTGTAAAAGATCTTTAATTAAACAAAGCGATTGAGCGAATCTAAAGACATATTGAACGGACGATTTACAAGCGCGCAGGCCGTGCCGGGAAATTTATGGAACAGGACCCGAGGGGATAGAGTGATCTGGGCCCTGGTGATCCTGCTAACGATGGTGAGTGTATTAGTCGTATATAGCAGCGTGGGGTCACTTGCCTACCGCATGAACAAAAGCACGGAAAGCTATTTGTTCAAGCAAATTGGCTTCATTGCCCTGGGCGTGGTGATTATCTATTTTGCCCATCGTGTTAATTATACGATCTATTCGCGTGTGTCTACAATTCTGTACCTGATCTCTATTCCATTGTTAATATACACATTGAAATTCGGAAGCAATATCAATGAGGCACACAGGTGGATAAGGCTACCTGTGATCAATCTTACTTTTCAAACATCAGACCTTGCGAAGCTCGCATTATTCATGTACATGAGCCGACAGCTGAGCCGGCGGCAGCAGATGATCAAAGACTTTAAAAAAGGGTTTGTGCCGCTGATACTTCCGGTCATCATTATTTGTTTGTTAATCGCGCCGGCTAACCTTTCAACATCATTGCTTATTGGTGGAATTGCATTGATCCTGATGTTCATCGGGCGGATTCGTGTCAGGCACATTATGCTCGTAGCTGCGGCGGTACTTATTCCAATATTTTTACTGGTGCTGGTTTCCAGGACGTACTATGACCAGGAAACAGATAGCTCCCGGGAGTTGCCGGCGGTGCTGTCTGTTGGCAGGATGCCTACGTGGGTGAAGCGGGTGCAAAATTTTATGTATGCCGGCGCTGAAAATGAAAGCTATCAAATACAACAGTCAAAAATTGCCATAGCGAAAGGTGGATGGTTTGGGAAAGGTCCGGGCAAAAGTGAGCAACGTAATTTTTTACCACATCCTTATTCTGATTTTATCTATGCCATTATCATCGAGGAATACGGAATACTCGGCGGTATTATCATCCTGCTGATCTACCTGTTTTTCCTTTTTCGAAGTATCAGGATTTTTCAAAAATGCCCTTTCGCATTTGGTGCCTTCCTGGCCATTGCATTAAGCTTTACGCTGGTGATCCAGGCATTGGTAAACATGGGTGTGACCGTGGATCTTTTTCCGACAACGGGTGTCACGTTACCGCTGGTAAGCATGGGCGGCAGTAGTTTGTGGTTCACCTGTTTTGCCATTGGCATCATATTGAGCGTTGCACGAAACGTAGAACAGCAGGAAGGTATTGAATCGGACAGGCTAACAGTGGAGATTGCAGCTGAGGAAGAAGAAAATGAATAATATGGAACAAGTGGTAACAACAAAAGAACAAAGCGTCCGCAGAGGTAATGCTCCAAGAATTATCATCGCCGGCGGTGGTACAGGGGGGCACATATTTCCTGCGCTCGCTATTGCGAATGCACTGAAAAATATTGAACCGGATGCAGAAATATTGTTTGTTGGTGCCAGGGGCAAAATGGAAATGGACAAAGTGCCGGAAGCGGGCTATAAAATCGAGGGACTCACGATTGCAGGTTTTGACAGGAGTTCCATGTTAAAGAATATCAGTTTACCATTTAAGATGATAAAAAGCTTTTTTG
>JBBQSI010000073.1:0-10717 GCA_038213975.1 Chitinophagales bacterium | reverse complement strand
ACCTTTTTTCGCATTTGAGATATATGAATGGTGCGTCTACTAATCCAGACTTCCACGTGCTTGCACATGCCGGTGCGCAGGTGAAGGCTGCGCTGGATGCTACGATTGCCCTCGGAGGTGAGAACTATGTATTTTGGGGTGGGCGTGAGGGTTATATGAGTTTACTAAATACTAACATGAAACGCGAACAGGAACACCTCGCAAAATTTCTGCACACGGCCAAAGACTATGCACGCAAGCAAGGCTTCAAAGGCACATTCTTTATTGAGCCAAAACCCTGTGAGCCCACAAAACATCAATACGATTATGATGCAGCAACGGTGATCAGTTTCCTGCGGCAGTATGACCTGATGGACGATTTTAAACTCAACCTGGAAGTAAACCACGCAACCCTTGCCGGGCACACCTTCACGCATGAGTTGCAAGTGGCGGCGGATGCGGGCTTGCTGGGTAGCATGGATGCCAACCGCGGTGATTACCAAAATGGGTGGGATACTGACCAGTTCCCAAACAACGTAAATGAACTGACCGAAGCCATGCTGATCGTGTTGGAAGCGGGTGGGCTTGCCGGTGGGGGAATCAATTTTGATGCGAAGATCAGGCGCAACTCCACCGACCCTGCTGACCTCTTCTATGCGCACATCGGCGGCATAGATGCTTTTGCCCGGGCACTGGTGGCTGCAGATAATATTTTGCAAAAATCAGATTATAAAAAACTTCGCCAGGAGCGCTACGCTTCCTTCGATAGCGGAAAGGGGAAAGATTATGAAGAGGGCAAACTTTCACTCGAAGACCTTCGCGAATATGCAGCGTCTAACGGTGAGCCTAAGACGATAAGTGGAAAGCAGGAATATTTCGAAAACATCGTCAATCGCTTCGTTTAAAATTAGCCGCTGGCTGACAAATTAAGTTCGCATAAACTTTAAACTATTTTGTCCATGCTCATGGAACAAACGATGCGCTGGTATGGCCCGGAGGATCCGGTAAGTTTGCAGGATATCCGGCAGGCTGGCTGCACTGGCGTTGTAACTGCGCTGCATCACATACCTGTTGGCGATGTATGGCCGGTTGATGAAGTCAATAAAAGAAAATCAGAAGTGGAAGCCGCCGGTATGACGTGGACGGTCATTGAGAGCCTGCCGGTGCATGAAGACATCAAAAAGCAAACCCCGGGATTTGAGCAATACGTCCGCAACTACCAGGAGAGTCTGCGAAATGTAGCGGCCTGCGGGCTGAAAGTAATTACCTATAACTTCATGCCGATTGTAGACTGGATGCGCACCGACCTAAGCTACCAATTGCCTGATAAAAGCCTGGCACTTCGCTTTGAGAAATCGGCTTTTATCGCGTTCGATCTGTACCTTCTAAAAAGGCCTGGCGCTGCAGGAGAATATTCGGAAGAGGAGGGGGCGGCCGCGGAAAGAAAATTTAAAAACATGTCGCAGCCCGACAAGGACACGCTTTATCGCACGGCCTTAATGGGCCTGCCCGGCAGTGAAGAAAGTTTTACCGAAGAAGAAATTCTGACTGCCCTCAAAACCTATGAAAACATTGATGCGACGAAATTAAAAGAGCATCTTTTTTATTTCCTGCGGCAGGTGGTACCTGTGGCAGAGGCGGCAGGTTTGCAAATGGCTATTCATCCTGATGATCCGCCTTTTCCGATCCTCGGTTTGCCGCGTGTGGTAAGCACGGAGCAGGATGCGCAGGAAATTATTGACTGTATACAATCACCCGCCAACGGCCTTTGCTTCTGCACGGGATCGTACGGTGTGCGGGCTGACAATGACCTAACGGGCATGGTTACCCGTCTCGGCGACCATATTTTCTTTCTTCACCTTCGCAGCACCCGGCGGGATGGTGACGGCAACTTTTTTGAAGCCGATCACCTGGATGGCGATGTTGATATGGCCGGCGTGGTGAAAGAAATTTTTCTGCTCATGAAAAAAAGACAAGCTTCTATTCCCATGCGACCGGATCACGGTCACCAGATGCTGGATGATCTTTGCAAAAAAAACAATCCCGGCTACAGCGCTATCGGCAGGCTGAAGGGCCTCGCCGAACTTAGGGGGCTTGAGCACGGTATTGCGGGATTAGCTGGATAGGCGGGCTATATTTTTCATCTCATTTTTGGGCATGCACCGCTACTTTTTAATAAATAAACCCCGCGGTGTCGTCTCGCAGTTTGTCAGTTCGGATGCCGTCGGTTTATTGAGCGATCTTGCTTTCAACTTCCCGCCGGGCACTCACGCCGTGGGGCGATTGGACAAAGATTCTGAAGGATTGCTGATCTTGACCACAGACAAAAGCGTAACGCGGTTGTTGTTTTCATTGGAGAAACCGCATTCCCGAGTCTACCTGGTAATGGTACAAAATGAAGTAGCTGATGCAACACTTACTTTACTAAGAACTGGCATTGTAATAAAAATAAAAAACGGTGAACATTATTTTGCGACTCCTGTGGCAATAGAACGGGTCCACGATCCAAAAATCTTTTATGCCGATGCAGGTGATCCCCGCGAGGCCTGGCCGCATACCTGGCTGCTGATTACCTTGCAGGAAGGTAAATACCGGCAGGTGCGAAAAATGGTACTTGCCGCCCGTCACCGTTGCCTGAGACTGATCCGCTTATCTATCAGCAATATCAAACTGGGAAATATAGAGCCGGGTGAAATAAAGGAAATAGGCAGGGATGAGTTTTACCAGTTGTTGGGCAGTGATTAGGGAATCACATGCCTGGGAAACACTGTCTGTAAGCAGGGGGTTCCGTTATTTCACATTTATTTCTTTTAACGAAGCCAGCAGCTTGCTGCTGCCAGATACGGGGGGAAATAAGCCTTCGCTTGTAGTGCAGTAAAAATTTTTCGACCTTCCCAACCGCATTTGTAATATTCGGCTAGCCTTGTCAGTTAGCAATTTGTTAGCCGTGTAATATTAAGAGACTGGCAAGCAGGATGACTGGAATAAGTTTGTAGCTTTTGTGAACTAGAGAATTGTATCTAAAAAATTCTTTTGAGTTGCCTGCCATATTTTATGCGAAATTTATACAAGACACTGAATAAGTTTTTAAAAGTTTGAAACGGTAACCGATGAAAAGCCGGGTTTTAAAATTTCTCCTGCCAGGCATAACTATGCTAATTATTATTTCTTGCAGTGATCGCAACCGTGGCGATAGAAAGGCAATCGATATTGTGGAAGCGTGTATCAAAAAGTACGGCGGAGAAAATTACCGGTCGATGGATATATCCTTCGACTACCGGATTTTCCGGGTTCGCCTGAAACAGGATGGAGATGCTTTTTCCTACGAAAGAACTTTTAAAGACTCGCTCGGCAACGATATACATGATGTTCTTACGAACGATGATTTTCGAAGAGAGATCAACGGAAAGAAGGTTTCGTTGTCAGGAAAAGATAAGGAAAAGTACAAGGAAGGGTTAAATGCTGTTGCATATTTTGTACTGCTGCCATTCAAGCTTTCAGAGCCCGCAGTAAAATTGAAATATTTTGAGAAAGCCGCGATTGGGCAACAAGAGTATCATAAAATAGGTGTCACTTTCGCCCAGGATGGTGGGGGCAAAGACCACGAAGATGAATTTTGTTACTGGATCAGCGTGGCAGATTCCTCAATGGATTACTTTTCTTACTCTAATGGCGGTCCCAGGTTCAGAAAAGCAATCGCACAAAACACGATTAGCGGAATCATCTTCCAGGATTATGAGAATTATAAAATTCTTGACAGCACCCTTGCTACCAAAAATTACGACCAGGCTTTTATTGCCGGGCAAGATTCCCTTTTCTCAATCATCCGGCAAACGAATTATTCTTCAAACAAATAATTTTTGAATAGCTGGAAATTTTAATAGCTGAAATTTAGCTACGGTATTTGTCAATAGAGCGTGAGATGAGCTTCGCCGGGAAAAAAGAATTGCCTTTGGTTACCTATTTTAAAGGAACTATAAATAGGCCATTGGTGAGAACAATACTGTCTGCACCAGCGCCCTGCTGATTCCATATAGTGCCATTGAACGAACCTTCAATATTGCGTGTATTCACCGTCGTTAGTATGATATTAAATGAAGGCTCGGCGGTATTTCTAACCGACCATGTTTCGCCGAGGCTGTCTGTAAACTGAAAGTAGGCTTGCGCAATACTCGTGTCGGAGTAAATACCTGCACTGACAGAGCCCGCGTTAGTAACACCAAATTCAACTTTTGAGTTACGAGGTGAGACTGTGTCTCTGCCGCTGATTGAAAGTCCGGTGGCACCTGAAGGCCCGGGAAGGTCACTGTTAGTTGCTGCTGCACTGTCACTGAAGTTTTGATAGACTCCGTTGAAGAACGTAGTAACTATATAAACCGGCGGAGTGCCCTGGAAAACATGAACAGAAAATGTGCAGCTCCCGCCGGCCCCGCTCAGGGGAGTCACGGTGAATGACACTGTGCCCGTGTCGATTGGTGTACCGATGCCCACAAGTGATACCATTTGTGTTCCGGTGTTGTCAAAAGTCCCGGTCTGGCTGAATCGGATTCCATTTACCGTGTTAGTGGTAATGGCAAATGGACCGGCTACAGATACATCAACCCTGATCGTCGCCGTATTTGCCGAAGTAAGCGCAGTGTCCGCGACTGCTCTTCCCGTTATCGCGGTATCAGTGCAAGTTCCGGCGCTGCCCAATGTATAAGAGGCCAGGACCACGGGCGTTTCTGTTGTTTTGGTACAAGCGAGAAAAGAAAAAAGGAAGATAAAGGAACCAATTGAAAGGGGAGATCTCATAGTGCATTCACAGATTCATAATGTACACGACGTATACCGGGTGACCTATCCAAAGATAGATATAAGTTGTTTGCAGGTTGGAAGAGAACTTCCCTGCTCCCCTTACTTTGGAGGGAGCAAATTTAATTGGTCAATTTAAAAGTTGCTGCCGAAATACAGAAATATTTTGTTTGAATCTATCGCCTGTTCGCCGGGCAACCCACACGTTTGTCTCTCTTGCCGCCGGGGATGCCGGCTATCTTTTTGTACTTATCAAAGAAGTAGCGAACAGTCAGGGTGAGCGCAACATAGTAATAGCCATCTTTATATTCCGGGTTGCCGCGTTGAATGCCGGCTGCCGGGTAGGGACCTGCATTCACTTCTCCGCCGCGGTACGCCAGCTCTACTGCTTTGGGTCCGCTTTCAGTTAGCAGCGTCGACTGATCAACATACACACCACTCACATCATCCAGGTGGTCAGTAAAAATTTTTCGATATCCAAATTCGAGTCCGAGCCTTGTGTCCTCATTTATGGCATAAGCAGCGCCTACACCGACGGGCACGCTAAATTGAGTAAGCTTGTAGTTGGCAACACCAGTTGCAAATCCCTCGCCTTCGGTACTCAAAGGCTGCAGGAAATATTTATTGCCTGCAGTATCTTTTGTATACGGATTGAAATTATATAACCCAACACCCGCAAAAAGGTAGGGCGTCCACCAATGATCATTCAGGTTCAGCAGGCTGTATTGTACCGACAACTCTCCATCCCAGATCTTTGAAGCAAAATTCAGGTTACGCATTTCCATGGAGGCGCTGCCTTTTTTGTCGTCGGCCTTCACCTGCGCAAAAGTGATGTACGTCCTGGCCGTAATGTGTTCAGACAAGTCGTACTGCACACCAAGCGAGCCCATCAGTTTTGACTGGGAAAGAGAAACCGCCTTTTGCTTCAGATCGCCATTGTAGCCGGAGAGGCCCAGCCTGCCGGCGAAATGGAAGTTCTGAGCAGCAGTTACCAGGGGGAAAAGCAACAAAGCCGTAATAAAATTTTTCATTCGTATCGGTGATTATTATTTGATAGCTCTCTAACGTTTTTGATATTTGTTTATTCTATCTGATAGGTGGAAAGCTGGCGAAATGTTTCAGGTTTGCGTCAGGTTAAAAAGTCGTGCCAGCACAATTGCCTGGGCGTTGCGAACGTCTGCTATAAATTCTCTTTAGGAGCCTTTATTGAGAAACACAATTCAGTTTCTTGCGGACGCCTGATAAAATGCTGAATAGAAAAATAATCTCCTTTCGCAACTATTTCCCCTCACATACGTACCTTGAACAGGATAAATCATTTTATTGATGAATAAAGAAATCTATGATATCATCGTCATTGGCTGCGGTTCGGGAGGATTGAGTGTTGGGCTATTTATGACAAAGGTTGGTTTTAAAGTGTTGATGGTTTCAACGACGGATGCTGCCATCGGCGGCGATTGCCTGAATGACGGATGTGTACCGAGCAAGGCTTTAATTCATGTTGCGAAGATTGCTCACGCGGCCAGGGAGGCAGAAAAATTCGGGTTGAAAACTGAAGGCCACATAGAGATAAAGAAAGCTATTGGTTATGTATATGCAAAACAGGAAATTATCCGTAAGCATGAAAACGCCACCTGGCTGAAAGAACAAGGGGTGGATGTCGCCCTGGGCGAAGCCGTATTCACCGGGAATAATGAAATAGAGGCCGGCGGAAAAAAATACCAGGGCAAAAAGATTGTAATAGCTACCGGCTCAAAGCCCCGGAAACTGAAAGTGCCTGGGGTTGAGCAAGTGACCTATTATGACAATGAAAACATTTTTCACCTGGAAGAATTGCCAAAAAAATTGTTGGTGATCGGCGCCGGGCCTATTGGCATAGAGATTTGCCAGGTAATGCGCCGGCTGGGGAGTGAGGTCACTGTTGTTGATCAATCGGGCGCAATATTGGCGCATGATGATGGCTTAGTTACCAACGTTCTTCGCCACTGCCTGGAAAAAGAAGGAATTGACTTCCTGTTAAATGCAAATCTTGAAAGTTTTCCAACAGCAACAAGTGCGGTCTTTACCCTGGAAGATGGCTCTTCGAAGGAAGTAACTTTTGATGCAATCTTCGTTGGGATTGGTCGCGAATTAAATGTGGAAGCTTTGCAGCCCGGGAAAGCAGGGGTTGCGGTGAAAGACAACAAGATTGTCGCAGATAAATTCCTTACAACAACTAACAAAAATGTTTTTGTTTGCGGTGACGTGGCCGGTGATCTCCAGTTTTCACACGCTGCTGAATTTCACGCCCGGATTTTACTCAACAATTTTTTTTCTCCTTTTAATAAAAAACTGAATAACGACCACATGTCATGGGTCACATACACTGAACCACAGCTTGCAACTTTTGGACTCAGTGAAAAACAATTGAAAGAAAGGGACATAGATTACATACGCCTGGAGCAGGGATTTGAAGATGACGACCGGGCGGTGGTAGACGATTACCGCTTTTGTAAAATGATACTCTATATAAGCGGCGAAGGATTGTTTAAAAAACAGAAAATATTAGGTGGGACTATGATAGCGCCGGATGCTGGTGAGCTGATACAGGAACTTATTTTAGCCAACACCGCGGGCCTTTCGATCGACGCCATTTTCAATAAGATATATCCCTATCCTGTTGCTGCCCGCATCAATCAAAAAGTAATTGTAGAATACAAATCGAGAGCGCTCACGCCGAATATCAAAAAGCTTTTGCAATTCGCCTATAAAATTTTTAGCTGATGGAGTGGTGGGAGGTCTTTAAGGATTGGTTTTTAAGTCTCGGTGATAAGTATGGCGTAAACCCATATATATTCGGCGCCATCTACGTGGGCGCCATTCCATTCTTTTTCCTTGCCCTCGGCTGGACCATCAGGAACATGCGGCAGAAAAAATCGTTTGTATTACCGCTGCTGCTTACCGGATTCTTTTTTGTTTCTGCCTATTTATACTTGATTGTTATTGGTAAAAATATTCCTGTATGGGTGTATGTTTTTATCGGCCTGATGATTTTATACGGTGTAATTACCACGGTAAAGAAAATTAAAAAAAAGACGGAATAGTTTTTCGTATTCCCGACACATAATTTGTCAATGAAAAGAAAGAAGCTTATTTGGCTATTAGTTATTTCACTACTGTTACTGGCGGGGCTTGCAGATGCTATCAGGTATTTGCAACCAGATGATAAAGAACCGGTAGTTGTGAAATCCAGTCATAACATAACGCGTGCCAATGCACGAAAACTTATGCTGGCTTATAATGCCTATGGTGGCATTTATCCCGGCATTGCCGACTTCTTCCATAAAATTTTGGCTCCTGCAAGTTATCCCTGTAATCTTTGCTACCTCACCTTCGGTACATTTAGCATGAAACCCGCGTGGAGAAACTTCCTGGACAGCACATCGCTCGAAATACAGGAATTGCACAAAGACGAATTCAAAAGAGAATATGCTCCTCCAGATCTGCCACTGCCGGCTATTTTGATCAGCGACGACAGCGCGACCGAAGTATTATTGAGTGCAGCAGAGGTAAACAGGATGAATTCACTCACTGAGTTGATCCAGGCTGTAAAAGCCAAATTACAATGATGAGAGAGCTAACCCATGTGACTGAAAAATCAAGGTTCCGCTAACGATCACGCACAACAGTTCTATTTTTAGAAAATATTTTCGTCTCTTCTCAAACTCTTTTTATGGAATGTTCAAATGTATTGAAGGCCGCTTTGAACCAGGGTGATCTTCCCGGGCAGTTATATAGAGGGTCGCCAAAGAAAGACCTTGTCACTGATCTCCAAAGGGTATTAGTTGAGCTTGGATTCAAGCAAGAACTTAAGTTCGATAATTATGAAGCAGATGGTGATACGGGCCGGCTACCTCTACCGCGGTAGCAGCTTTTGCCCAAAATAACAGCTATAACAGCGACGGTAATTCGGTGTCACAGGAGTTGGCGAAGTTGCTGCTGCAGCGCCACGATTTCCTGCCTGACATGTACATCTTATGGTGCATCTATGATGCCGATCTCAGGACGAAAAAATACCTCTCAAGGGGTACCAGGATGAGTATCACTGCCGTACAAACTTTATTGAATGAAAGGGGTTATGGTGCGCAATTGAATTTTCCCAAATATGGTGCTGACGGTTTGTATGGCAAGAGTACAAAAAACGCAGTAATAGCGTATGCAAAAAATCATGAGATAGAGGTGGATGGTGACCTGCTTACGCGTCCACTAATTGACCTGATGTTCACGGATATCAATCAGTACTATGGTAAGAGCTGGAGTGACCTTGCCAAAAATAATTTGCCTAATGATGAATCTCCACTTGTATTATACGAAGGCTCACGTTTCCAGGGTAAGCCTTGCCGTGCAGATAAAACGTTTGTGCCTGCTCTTGATAAGATAAATGCCTACGCCGAAAAAGCAGATGTTTACATACACGTCACCAGCTCATTCCGAACGTCGTCAAATGTTGGCGGTGCCATAGTAAAGCCTGCCACCCGGTCAAACCATATGGCAGGCCATGCCATCGACATGAATGTGGTATATGATAACCGGCGACGCTTTGCAAATGCTGCAGAGTTGGCCAGGTTTCCAAAAGTGGCGGAACCGGTTAAAAAGTTTATCCAGTTAATTAAAGATGATCGCGGCCTGCGCTGGGGTGGTGATTTTTCTGCCAAGGACCCTGTGCATATAGACGACAATCTAAACGGCGATATGGCCGTTTGGGATCGCAGCTATAGGGATATGCAGAAAGCTGTCCAGTTGGGAAGCTACGCCTAGCGGGCATAGCTTTTTCCCTGCGACCAGCTTCGTCCTCTTCTGAAATTGCTGTGTGAAGCGGGCCTGCGAGAAAGAGGATTTTTCGCCGGTACTATAGGAGCTTGCACAAATGGCAGTTCGCTTGCGTATGGATGAGTGTCCATTACCGGAATTGTTTTATTAATCAATTTATTGATATCCCGCAACAACTCTCTTTCTTCTACATCACAAAAAGAGTAGGCGATTCCGGAATTGCCGGCTCTGCCTGTACGTCCAATGCGGTGTACATAAGTCTCGGCAACTTCAGGCAATTCAAAGTTGAAGACGTGTGTTAGTTCGTCAATATCAATACCGCGGGCGGCAATGTCGGTGGCGACTAGCACGCGGATACGCCCCGATTTGAAATCACTAAGCGCTCTTTGACGGGCGCCCTGGTTTTTATTACCGTGAATTGCATCAGCGTTTATTCTTGCACGTGAGAGTGCACGGGCAATTTTGTCTGCACCGTATTTCGTCCTGGTAAATACAAGCGCATTGGTAATGCTGTCATCCTTCAGGAGGTGTATAAGCAAATCCTTTTTGTTTTGCTTCTCTACCAGATATATTGCCTGTTCTACGTTTTCCGCAGTTGAAGATACAGGCGTTACTTCCACTCTCACCGGCTCATGAAGGATCGAGGCAGAAAGCCTGGTGATTTCTGATGGCATTGTTGCAGAAAAGAACAGCGTCTGACGCTTTTGTGGCAAGCGGGCGATTACTTTTTTTACATCATTAATGAAACCCATGTCCAGCATTCTGTCGGCTTCATCAAGTACAAATGTCGATATGTGATCAAGTGACACGAGCCGCTGGCCTATGAGATCCAGCAACCTTCCCGGGGTCGCGACCAATATATCTACTCCACGCTGTAATACCCTTACCTGGTTGTGCTGGGACACACCTCCAAAAATGACGGTATGCCTGAGGCCGGTAAACTTTCCGTAAGCCGTAAAGCTCTCTTCAATCTGGATAGCAAGTTCACGGGTTGGTGTAAGAATGAGCGTTTGAATGCCTTGAAATTGACCGCTCTCCTGCTTTTGTAAAAATAAATTCTGCAGGATTGGAATGGCAAAAGCTGCCGTTTTTCCACTACCCGTTTGGGCGCAGCCAAGCACATCCTTTCTTTCCA
>JBBQSI010000072.1:0-10723 GCA_038213975.1 Chitinophagales bacterium | reverse complement strand
GTTATGTTGGACAAGCTATCGCTACCCATGATTATCCCAAAAGTATACAGAGGATATTTTTCTTTAAGGTATAATAGTGTGTCCTTTGTATAAGACGGTTTAGGTAAACCAAACTCTATATTTGACGCCTTAAAACGCCTGTCATTTTCAATTGCAAGATCTACCAGATGTTTGCGATGATGCTCGTTAAGCAATGTGCGCTGCGGCTTGAGAGGATTTTGAGGTGAGACCACATACCAAATTCTATCTAAGTCTGTAAAGTCAGCAAAGTAACTTCCTATAATTAGGTGTCCATGGTGGACGGGATTGAACGATCCGAAATAGAGCCCGATTTTCAAAGTCTACGGTATTAGTTCCACATTGATTTTGTCGGCTTCGTCAAGCCGGAGACTAAGCGAATATCCTGAAACTAACACATAGATCGGATCACCCCAGGGTGCCCGCTTCCACACGGTTATTTCTTCTTCGGGCAGGCAGCCCATTTCCATCAGCTTGATAATAATCTCGTCATTCTCGAATGACTTAATTTTGACCTTGATTCCAGTCTTTACCGTGGAAAGTTTCATATTGACAACCAAAGGTATTCAAAAGCATTTTCCCAGGTTTGCGAAAAGCGAAATTCATAGTTTTTCCCTTTAATATTTACTTTAATCAAGTGGATACTTTTGCGGTGGACACTATTCCACTGCAGAACATTTTTGGTAAAATGTGTCAGGAAGAAAATTCCTCATTGAGAGAAATCAATATAATTGTTGGGAACGATAATTATTTACTGGAAATAAACCGGGAGTTTCTTCAACATGACTATTATACTGACATCATCACTTTCGATTACTCCCGGGACGAAACAGGTGTTCCCCTGGCTGAATTATATTTGAGTCTGGATAGAATTAAGGAAAATTCTTCAACACGTCGCGTTGCACTGCTGCGAGAGTTCCACAGGGTTATCATCCATGGACTTTTGCACTTGTGCGGATATGATGACAAAACGGAAGAACAGAAAAGGACGATGTCAATAAAGGAGGATTTTTATTTAAACTTGTTGAGCGGTGATGTTTCACGTGAAACAATAAAAGTAAAGTAGATGTTTTCAGATTACGATGTCATAGTCGTCGGCGCCGGGCATGCTGGCTGCGAAGCAGCAGCAGCAGCGGCAAACATGGGAGTAAAAACCCTGCTAATAACTATGAACATGCAAAATATGGCCCAAATGAGCTGTAACCCCGCGATGGGGGGTATAGCGAAAGGACAAATTATTAGAGAAATTGACGCCCTTGGTGGTTATTCAGGAATCGTTTCTGATGAATCTACGATCCAGTTTCGAATGCTAAATAGAAGTAAAGGGCCGGCAATGTGGAGTCCGCGATCCCAAAACGACAGGATGCTCTTCAGCCAAAAGTGGCGTGAAAAACTCGAAGGGATATCCAGCCTTCATTTCTACCAGGACAGCGTGATTGCGCTCGAAAAAAATGGCAACAAAATTATAGGTGTAAAAACAAGATTAGGACATGTTATAAACGGGAAAGCTGTCGTACTCACAAATGGTACATTTTTAAACGGCATCATTCATATTGGTAACAAACAACTGACAGGCGGTAGGATTGCAGAAAAAGCATCAACTGGCATAACAGAACAACTTGAAAGTTTTGGATTTGAAAGCGCCAGGCTAAAAACCGGAACTCCTCCACGAATTGACGGAAGAAGTCTTGATTACTCGAAAATGACTGAACAAAAAGGCGACGATGAAATTGGTGGATTTTCCTTTTTAAATACAAAAAAAGTAAGTAAACAATTAAGTTGCTGGATCGCTTACACGAACCCTGCTGTTCACAAGGTGCTGGAATCGGGTTTTCAAGATAGTCCAATGTTCCAGGGAAGGATCCAGGGAACTGGCCCAAGGTACTGCCCAAGTATCGAAGATAAAATCACTCGCTTTGCTGAGAGAGAAAGGCACCAACTATTTATAGAACCCGAAGGGTGGAACACGATTGAGGTCTACGTTAATGGCTTTTCTTCTTCGTTGGCGGAGGAAGTACAGCTAAAAGCACTAAGAAAAATCGAAGGATTCGAAAACTGCCGGATGTTTCGCCCAGGTTATGCAATAGAATATGATTATTTCCCGCCAACCCAGTTAAAAAATACCTTGGAAACCAAATTCGCCGGGGGACTTTTTTTCGCAGGACAGATAAATGGTACAACAGGATATGAAGAAGCAGCGTGCCAGGGTTTGATGGCGGGTATTAATGCAGCTCTTTCTGTCACACAGGGGGGAGAGTTTATACTTAAAAGAAATGAAGCGTACATAGGCGTTTTGATCGACGATCTCATAAATAAAGGGACCGATGAACCCTATCGAATGTTTACCAGCCGGGCTGAGTTTAGGACGTTGTTGCGCCAGGATAATGCTGATTTAAGACTTACGGAGAAGAGTTTCCAAATAGGACTGGCATCACAGGAGCGGATGGATAGGGTCAGGGCTAAAACTACGCAGCTCGATGAGTTGATAGAAGTATTAAAACACAGTAAATTAGCGCCAGGAGAAGTAAATCATTTTTTAGAAAATACCAACTCTGCGCCTATTACCGAAAAAACAGCTGTAATAAAGCTCTTGCTCCGGCCGGAATTGCACGTTGCAGAACTATTCTCACAAACACCTGTCTTAAATCACCTGCTGCAAAATGACAAGGAAGTATTAGAACAAGCAGAAATTACGATAAAATATGAGGTCTATATAAAAAAAGAAGAGGAAATGGCTTCCCGTGTAATCGCCCTGGAGAATCACCAAATTCCAGAAAATTTCAAATATGAAAACATCCCTTCCTTATCGGCCGAAGCCCGGCAAAAGTTTTTGAAAATTCGCCCACGTACACTCGGGCAAGCGAGCCGGATTAGCGGTGTAAATCCCAGCGATATCCAGATCCTCACGGTTTATATGGGACGATGATCTTCTAACTGCGAATAGGCGTTCACGTTACACTATTAGGAATTCTTCTCACAGATTTTTTCATTTACTTTTAATTAAAAAATTGTATGCATCGCTTGTTAATTCCGCTTTGATTTGCATTTTTAGTATAACCTAACGGTCAGGGATACACGCCAACTTAAGAAAACATAAAAAGAAGGCAGGATTTCCAGGATATGAGGTTCGGGCTTTTTATACACTGGGGGACCTTTTAGTATACCGGGGTCAGGAGAATGGGTGATGAATAACAGGAATATTAAGGTGGCTAACTATACCAACCTTGAAGACTTTTTTAACCCAGTCGATTTTGATGCCGCTGCAATGGTAAAAATGGTCCGGGATGCAGGAATGAAATACATCACACTTATCTCCCGGCATCATGACGGCTTCAGCATGTGGGATACAAAGTTTTCCGATTTCAATATTATGAATACTCCGTACAAAAAGGATATCGTGAAAATGATGGCGGATGAATTTCACAAGCAAGGTGTCAAGCTTTTCCTATATTATTCTCTGCTAGATTGGAGAAGAAATGACTATTCCTGGTGGACCGGAAACAGGGAAAGGCGTAGGGCGCACCGAAAAGGGGGACTGGAGCGATTATATACAGTTTATGAAAAACCAACTGACTGAATTACTCACAAACTATGGAGAAATTGCAGGTATTTGGTTTGACGGTTACTGGGACCAGTTCAAGCCGGGGCAAGAAGGAATAGCTACAAAGGAGACTTTTGTAGACTGGCACATGCCAGAGATATATTCCCTGATTCACGAAATACAACCGCAATGCCTCGTCGGCAACAATTATCATATGAGACCAATCGAAGGCGAGGTTTTCCAAATGTTTGAAAAGGATCTGCCCGGAGGAAACTCGACCGGGTTTGGTGGAGCGGCCGTCTCTTCCTTGCCTTTGGAGACCTGTGAAACAATGAACAACTCCTGGGGGTACAATATTACCGATCTCACCTATAAATCAGTCCCCGATTTAATTCACTATCTCGTTAACGCTGCCGGGCACAACGCAAACTTTTTGCTCAACATCGGGCCAATGCTATAACGGAGAGGTACAAACGGAGTTTAAAGACACACTTCTGGCAATCGGTGGCTGGCTGAAAGAACACGGAGAGACAATATATGGAACGCGGGGTAATATTATCGAGCCTCAAAAAGTGGGGAGTGCTAACTGCCAAGGGTAAACGCTATTTTGCCCACATCCTAAATACAGACAGCGGGCCTTACATATTTATCCCGGGGTTTAAGGAAAAAATCGCTAGTGTAACAGGTTTCAAAACGCAAAACAAGTTAAAAACGAACCAGCAGCCGGAAGGTCTCTTCGTTTATCTTGCTGGCTTAGGGAATGATAGGATTGACAGGATAGTGGAAATAGATATAGAATGACCGGGTTAATTCTCTCGGTTCTAAAACTTTTTTTGTTTCGCGATAAAAACAAAAAAGGCAATGAATACTCACTGCCAATGTCCGGGTGGTGTGGGGCGGGATCGAACCGCCGACACAAGGATTTTCAGTCCTTTGCTCTACCGACTGAGCTACCGCACCGTTGGGCGGCAAAAATAGAATTTATCACCTAAAAGACAAATTCATTTTTGACCTGCCATATTAGTTACCGTATTCACACAAAAACTTAATCCTGAGAATTTTCAATTGTTCGAATGTATAATTCCCATCGGCAAGTTCTTCCTGGGCAATTGCCAGGCTTGAAGTTTCACAATTTTTAAAATAATCGATAATTTCTTCCTGTTCATTATCATCTACCAGTTCATCAATGGCATAGTCAAGATTGAGGCGTGTGCCACTGGCGACAATGGTTTCCATCTCTTCCAGCAGGCTCTCCAGTTGTATCGACTTATTTTTTGCAATGGTCTCAAGGGGAACTTTCTTATCTACATTTTGGATGATAAAAACCTTATTGCTGCTTTTATTCACCACGCTCTTCATCACGAAATCGTCCGGTTTTTCGATATTGTTTTCTTCGACATACCTGGCTATTACTTCTACGAAAGGTTTGCCGAATTTGATGGCTTTGCCGACACTGACTCCCTGGCATTTCTCCAATTCCTTCAGAGAAGTTGGATACAAGGTGGCCATATCCTGCAAGCTATTTTCGAGGAAAATAACAAAAGGTGGAAGGCTTCGTTTTTTCGCTTCCTGTTGCCTTACATTTTTCAATAATTCGAAGAGTTGTGCATCTGCTGTGATCAAGTCGCTCTGCTCGACTTCTTCATCCTCTTCCGTTTCTTCAAATACATGGTTCAATACAACTTTAAAAGAAGTTGGCTTCTTGAGGAAAGTTTCCCCCTTAGGTGTAAGTTTAAGTAAGCCATAATCTTCGATATCCTTTGTAAGCAAGCTTCCCAGGATCATCTGGCGAATTAGCGAATTCCAGAAGTGTTCATCTTTATGTTTTCCTTTCCCAAATTCCGGGGTCTCTTCGTGCCGATACATTTTTATCTGCGGATTGAGCTTGCCCGTAATCACAGGAATTACATATGTGATGGGAAAACGCTCATCAAGTCTCTTGACTGTTTTTAAGACCATGAGCGTTTCTTCTTTTGCATCAGCAAGCTCTTTTGGATTTTTACAATTATCGCAATGTCCTCCGCAATTATCTGAGATATAGATCTCACCAAAATAATTGAGTAAAATTTTCCGGCGGCAGACCCCACTCTCTGAGTAAGCAACTGTTTCGTTGATTAGCTGCGCACCAACCTCCCGTTCAGTAAGGGTCTTATCCCGCATAAGGTGTTCCAGCTTCGCAACATCCTTATGAGAATAAAATAATATGCACTTTCCTTCCAGGCCGTCTCTGCCAGCTCTGCCCGTTTCCTGGTAGTAATTTTCAATAGACTTTGGAATGTTGTAGTGGATAACAAAGCGAACATCGGGTTTATCAATGCCCATTCCAAAAGCAATGGTCGCTACAATTACTTGCACTTCTTCTCCAAGAAACTCGTCCTGCCTTCTGGCTCGCAATTTCGCATCCAGCCCGGCATGATAGGCTACGGCCTTTACCCCATTAGCCATCAGCATATCTGCGAGTTCCTCTGTTGTTTTCCTGTTAAGTGTATAAATGATCCCGCTTTTTCCTTTATTCTGTACGATAAACTTTACTATGTTCTTTACTGTTTGTTCTTTCGTCTGCTTGGGTTGTACCTCGTAGTACAGGTTAGAGCGGTTAAAAGATGATATAAATACTTTCGGGTCACGCAGGCCAAGGTTCTTCACGATGTCACTTTGCACTTTTGGTGTAGCCGTGGCAGTAAGGGCAATTACAGGAATCTGGCTGTTTATTTCATCCATGATATCGCGTAAGCGCCGATACTCCGGGCGGAAATCATGTCCCCATTCACTGATACAATGCGCTTCGTCAACTGCAAAAAAGGAAATTTTCAGCTCCTTAAAAAAATCAACGTTTTCCTCTTTTGTCAACGTCTCGGGAGCCACATACAGCATCTTTGTACGACCCGCCACCAGGTCGTCCTTCACAATTTTTTGTTGCCCTTTGTTGAGTGTACTGTTTAGGAAATGCGCCACGTGGTCTGTACTGCTATAACCCCGCACCAGGTCCACCTGGTTTTTCATCAGCGCAATCAACGGCGATACTATGATCGCGCAACCTTCGCTTATCAGCGCAGGGAGTTGATAGCAAAGGCTCTTACCTCCACCAGTCGGCATGATCACGAAAGTGTCCTTCCCGGCCAACAAGGTTTTTATGATTTCCTCCTGTGGACTTTTAAACTTACTGAAACCGAAATATTTCTGGAGATTCTCTTCGAGAGAAACGGCAGGAGGTTTCTTTGCGTTATTTCGCGGTGCGGCTGGTTTTTTCTTAGTGCTTAGTGTTGATGTCGACATGGTTTTTAGTCTCTGCAAGATATTGATAAGGGTTCCAAAGATAAGGTATCTATATTCCGGGAAGCATTATATGGATACCGGATCCTTCGGGAGAAAGTGACAACTTAAGGTACGAAGTTTCGTTGATTGCCGGCTTTTTTTTACAAGCCATCCCCTCCATTTTAAGTAGGTTTGCAGCTTTAAAAAAAGCGGTCGCGGATACTTTTACCCCAGAAAAAATTATGGCTGATCGTAAGGATATCATTTCTACCGCATTACGCACAATTCGTCTGGAAGCCGAAGCCATCGCAGCACTTAGCAGCGCTATCAATGATGACTTTGAAAAAGCTATCGTTGCAATTGTAAACGGCGAAGGCAGATTAGTGGTCTCCGGCATTGGCAAAAGTGCTATCGTAGCGCAAAAAATAGTTTCCACGCTGAACAGTACTGGTACTCCGGCAATATTTCTGCATGCTGCCGATGCGATTCATGGGGATTTGGGAATGGTGCAAAAGCACGATGTTGTAATGATACTCAGCAAAAGTGGCGACAGCCCGGAGATAAAGGTGCTCGTGCCGCTGATAAAAAACTTCGGGAACATTATTATCGCCATGACCGGGAACACCAATGGTTATTTAGCTGGCTGTGCAGACTTCTTGCTAGATACTACAGTAAAGGAAGAAGCTTGTCCTAATAACCTGGCACCAACGGCTAGTACAACTGCACAAATAGTGATGGGTGATGCGCTGGCCATCAGCCTGATGGAATTGCGAGGTTTTAATAGTGAGGATTTTGCTAAATTCCACCCGGGTGGCACGCTGGGTAAGAAACTTTACCTGAAGGTGTCTGATCTTTTTGTAAAAAATGAAAAGCCGGTAGTTGTTTCGAGCGATTTGCTTCGGGCCGTCATCATTGAAATCACAAAAAAGCGCTTGGGCGCAACGGTTGTCGTTGATGACAATAAAAAGATCATTGGCATTGTTACGGATGGTGACATCAGGCGAATGCTTGAGAAACACCAACAAATAGAGCAGATAACGGCATTTGAAATAATGAGTGCCAATCCCAAAACGATCGGTGAAGAAAAGTTGGCGGTGAACGCACTGGATATCATGCGGAAAAATAATATTACCCAACTCATAGTAACGAGCGGCGGACAATATGCCGGCATTATCCATTTACATGACCTGGTAAGAGAGGGAATAATCTAAGAAGCAATGAATAAAAACAGTTTTGTCGCAATAATGGCCGGGGGAATCGGCAGCAGATTTTGGCCTGTGAGCCGGATGAACCATCCAAAGCAATTCCTGGATCTGATCAACCAGGGTAAAACCCTTATTCAATCTACTTTTGAAAGGTTTGCTCAGTATATCGCAATAGAAAATATTTACATTGTTACTTCTGTACAATACAGGCAGCTCGTAGCGGAACAGCTCCCTGATCTCCCGGAGCAAAACATTCTTTGTGAGCCTTCCCGGAAAAATACTGCAGCCTGCATAGCATATATTTCATACAAGTTGAACGAGCTGAATCCTGAAAGTAACCTCATCTGTGCGCCTGCAGATCACCTTATACTGGATGATACAGCTTTCAAAAAGGTCAGCCTGGATGCATTAGAGTTTACAGAGAAGAATAATGCACTCGTAACCCTGGGAGTAAAACCAACGTCTCCCAATACTGGCTATGGCTATATCCAGTATGAACATCATGCCATTACTTCCAACATTTATAAAGTAAAAACGTTTACAGAAAAGCCAGACCTGGAGTTGGCCAAAAGTTTTATTAATAGTGGTGATTTTCTTTGGAATGCCGGCATCTTCGTTTGGCGGACGTCAAGCATAATTTCGGCTTTTGAAAAATGCCTGCCGGAAATGCACGAGGTTTTTGCCGGTGCACGGCAAGGCCTGGTCGGGCATAATGAACAAGAAACGGTGAACCAAATCTATCCGCTCTGCACAAATATTTCGATTGATTATGGTGTGCTGGAAAAAGCAGATAATGTTTACGTGATCCCTTCTTCTTTTGGCTGGAGTGATCTCGGAACCTGGGGCAGCGCTTATCAAAACCTGGAGAAAGACTATCACGAAAACGCTGTGGCTGCTGACAACACCGTTCTCTTCGATTCTTACCGCAATGTGATCCATGCCAATCATCAAAAGCTCATACTCCTGCAGGGGTTGGAAGATTACATCGTGGTGGATACTGATGATGTACTACTTGTTTGCAAGAAGGATAAAGAACAACAAATAAAGGATTATGTAGCCGAAATTAAGCGCAATAAAGGCGACAGGTTTCTTTGATTTATCCCCTTATTCTGCGGATAAAAGGGAAATAAAAACGTGCCCCGAGCGTTTTCGATTCACAGAATGACCCTTAAGTTATGCAGTTGCGAATAATCCTACTTTGCTTTTCGGCCCTCTTGTGGCTACCGAACTTCATTGATTTTTCTTTTGAAAAACGACCTTTATTTTGCAACAGCGAACTGTACGAGCCTGGACTGAATTCCCTCAATTCCCTCTCAAAAATTATCGAGTACACCGATAGTGTCGCTGACGCAAGGAATGTGAAAAAAAATTGCCCGGAGTATGGAGTCATCGTATCTAACACAATTAAAAAGCGTTTCTATCATGGTTTTTCAGTTCTCGGGTTTAAGGAAAACTGGTTGGCAAGCCTAACCCAAAAATGCCTCGGAAAAAATTTAGCTAAGCCAGTAGAGCCGGATGAGATACTCACATTTCCCTTCGCCGGATGCTCTCAGCAGGTGATAATACTCATGAGCATAATGAAAGCTAAAAATATCCCTTATCGAAGCGTAGGCTTTCCGCACCATTATGCCGTTGAGCTTTTCCTAAATAAAGCTTGGTACTTTTTCGATCCTGATCTGGAGCCAAATATGCTTATTGACGATCGTCTGGAAAAAAATTGGAAGCGCTCACCAGATAGTTTGAAAAAATATTATCAACTCAGCCAGGCTCAACTCAACTGGGGCTTAGGAACTTCTTCAGACATTCAAGTTGGCGCCGCTAATGCAGCACCCGCACCTAATGCAATGCTTTTTCAAAAAATAACATTCGTTCTCTCCAGAACACTTTGGCTACTACCTCTTTTATTAGCTTTTTCAATTAAGCCTGTCCCTGTACGTCAGGAGCACCAGCAAAAAGATGATTACAGTACCTTAGCATTTAATTAAAATTCGTTGACTGAACTGAATATTACAAGTAAGTTACCCAACACCGGGGAGACAATTTTCACTACGATAAATAGGCTGGCACTCCAAAACGAGGCTATTAACCTGGGCCAGGGTTTTCCTGACTTCGCTATGCCATCTCAATTGGTAGAATTGGTAAACGAAGCTATGCACTCCGGAAAAAATCAATATGCCCACATGAATGGCGTGCCCGCGTTGCGTGAGGCAATTGCTGCCAAAGTTTTAGGTTTATATAAAAACAAATTGGACAGTGATGAAAACATTACCATCACCCCCGGCGGCACCTACGCCATTTACACAGCCCTTACAGCTGTTCTACAAAAAGGTGATGAAGTTATAGTGCTTGAGCCAGCTTTCGACAGCTACATCCCTAATATCCTTGTTAACGGCGCTATTCCGGTTACTGTCTCTTTGCAGTTCCCTGATTATTCCATTGACTGGGAGCTGGTGAGATCTAAAATTACTTCGCGCACCCGTTTGATCATCATCAATTCTCCACATAATCCAACGGGAAGTATCATCAGCCAGGAAGATATTAGCCAATTGAGCAAGATGGTTGCCGGGACCAAAATTCTGTTGCTCAGCGATGAGGTCTACGAACATCTCATCTTTGATGAGAAGCGCCACGAATCTTTTTTGAAATACCCTGATTTATTCGAGCGAAGTTTCATTTGTTTTTCTTTTGGTAAGGTGTATAACTG
>JBBQSI010000071.1:0-10808 GCA_038213975.1 Chitinophagales bacterium | reverse complement strand
TGTTTTCAGCTGCCATTTTCGCAAACCTATAGCAATTTTCCATGCATGGAATTCGTTTACAATTTGATAATATAGCATCTCAGCGAAGTGAATTAGTTCGGGAAACCTTATTGCGGTAATTTATTGATTTTTTTGTCTCTTGATGATACCTTCGTTTTCTCCAATTGAGTTTGTTGGTTTCAGCAATTGCGAACAAAAGGTTAATTGCCGCTAAACCCGCTATAGATCAACAACCCTTACTATGCGGAAACGCCCGAAAACACTAAATTTGCAACCTATAGAACTATATTTGCTTCTATACGTCAGATGAAGACTATGAAACCACTGATTGCACTTATTTTTTCCTTTTTTTTGTTGTTGCCATCTGTCACCCGGGCAGTGAGTGATACTTCAAATATTCCCCTTACACGCCAGGTATTTCATGAGAAAGTGATTGAAGAACAACTGCGGGCAGATAAGGCAGATGGCAAGCTCGACGGGTTAATCAGGGTTTCTTCAAATAACGAGATCAATTTACAGGTAACGGACGCGATTATCAGGAAGGTAAATGTGATCCGTAACGATATTGAGAGCAACCCAATGATGCCGACCAATAACGACAAAGTGCGTTATCTGCGCTATCTGGAAATTTTGGTGCGTGACTTTACCAACGATTGGAAAAAACACAAGATCACTCCTTCTATAGCTCCGCAACTAGTTGACAACTTCGAGGAAATTGTTGCCGTAAATCTTAAAGGAGAAAATATGGCGCCCATCATCGCGAAGGCATCTTATGAAGTGGGAAGAATAAATAATGAAATATTTGAGGATAATCCCGGTTATAACGAAAGCAAGGTGATCGTGTTCAAAAAGTTTTGTGAACAGAATCCTGACAAGATATTAGCCAACCTGGGTCCGTTTGTAAATGAGCCATTTGCTGACTCACTTGTAATTGTTGCTTTCAACAATAGTCCCAGTCAACTTTATTCATACGCCCAGTCTACTAATAGCCGCCAGGGGAAGCTCATCAGAAACATTAAAGATTCGCGTATTCAAACCGTAGTAAAACTCAGTAATATTAACAGGGCACTATTTTATTTTCCATTTCTCGATGACCTCATTTCCGGTAAAAAGACGATTGACCAGATTGGAAAATATGCGGGTGCAACAGATCGGCAATACGATAGCGTTGGGTACTATCAACTGATGGTGCAAACCGAAATTGACTATTATAAAAGATTGATCAAAGGTGATACGCCTATTGCAATGTTAGGTGCGAATGGGCTTGTTGACATGCTTGGTGCCAAAGCTCTCCAGCATTTCATAGAGCCGATCAATAATCTTCACGAAGTAAATAATCCCAACATTCGCTTTCGCGCCATTGAGCCTCTGAGTGCGGTGGATCTCTACTATATGATGGTGTTGGGAGAAAATGATATATATACCTCCAGCTACAAATACAGCTTCGACCGCATGATCCAAAAGTTGGGTGCAACTCCGCGGGGTGACTCTTTGTTAATGGCAGTGAATTTTGATCACTTCAAGAAGTTTATCAAGATGGCTGCAGGGTATAATAAGCTGGATGTTTTTCTTAAAACAATGCCGGAAAATTCTGAACGGCTGATGCAGGCTTTCGTTGCGAACCTGGAAAAAACCGGAACCCTTGAAGATGCCGTGGACGTAGCAGACTCTTACGGAAGCATCACGGATACTGACCTCCAGAAATCCATGTTGCAGAATATCATTTTTAATGAAGAGCGTTGCAAAAAAGAAAATAACGAACACGGCAGAAAGATTTACAATCTTCTGAAGATGATCTTCCTGTCGGCTGATGAAAAGAACGGCATCGACCTCACGAAAGAAATTGGGATTCCGCCGGTTTATACTGTTAGCTATAACTACCTCGCGGATGATTCCGGCCGGATAGTAGAGCAGGTATTCTTTTATGGCGACAAAGATGGTAAAGAATCGTACAGCAATTACCTGACATCTTTCCCCCGCAGCGAATGGCAGATCACCAGTAAAAATAAATGGATTGAAATAAAATCTCTAAAAGGCAAGCCTGTTTGGATTTTTGCAAATAAGCCCTTGGATAACGAAAGTGACAAAGACGCGGAAGCCCAGGAAGACCTTATCAACTATCTAGATAAGATCGGCGTTCGGCCTAACATTGTTATTCATCGGGGGCATAGCTATCACTTGCCTTATACCATTGAACAATTACCCACGAATGCTAAAATCATCATGCTCGGTTCATGCGGTGGTTACAAAAACCTGAAGCAAATTTTGAAACTTGCCCCCGAGGCACACATTATTTCTACGAAGCAAACCGGCGCCAAAAATGTAAATAAGCCGATCATAGAAGCGATGGACAATACGCTTAGAAGAGGTGAAACCATCGATTGGAGGCAAATGTGGAGCGGCCTGGATAATACATTCGCACATGCGCCACGGGAAGTGCGTGAAACCTTCGAAGACTACATTCCGCCACAAAAAAATCTAGGCGCTCTCCTTATCAAAGCCTATCGCAGCAGCGGCGAAGAGGTTGAATAAGAACTTTGACCACCTTGTAATTTGCATTAACACTTTTTTCTGGAAAATGGGCAATTGCTATTTCGGTTAATTTTGCCCGATGCCGGAAAAGAAGAAGAGTAAAAAGCTGCTGGATTTTGGATTGCTCCGAAAAGTTTTTTCCTACGCAGCGCCCCACAAAAAAAAGTTTTACATATCTGTTGTTCTTTCCATCTTGCTTGCGGTGCTTTCACCCATCAGGCCGTACCTTATACAGTACACCGTAAATAATTTCATTAAAGACAAGGATGTACACTGGCTCGTCCTGATCACGATAATTCAAATCGGGTTATTGGTAGTGGAGTCCGGTCTTCGTTTTTACTTTACCTATCTCACTTCCTGGCTCGGGCAGACGGTCGTCAAATCTCTTCGGGTAGATGTTTACGAAAAGGTGCTCAGTTACAATCTCCGGCAGTTTGACCAGACTCCCATAGGTACCCTCACCACAAGAACGATTAATGACATTGAAGCGGTCAATGATATATTTTCCGATGGTCTCATCCCTATCATCTCAGATCTGCTTTCTATTTTTTCGATACTCGGATTTATGTTTTACGTGGATTGGCGACTGTCGCTCATAAGTCTTGCGCCCTTTCCTATCCTCATTGTTGCTACTTATTTTTTTAAGGAAACGGTTAACAAATCCTTTATCAAAGTGCGTAATGCTGTTGCAGCCCTCAATGCCTTTGTGCAGGAGCACATTACCGGTATGAGCGTCGTCCAGGCATTGGCGGTCGAAGACAAAGAGTTTTCAAAGTTCAAGGAAATTAATAAGGATCATTGCAATGCGAATATCCGGGCGATCCTGGCCTATTCAATTTTCTTCCCGGTTGTAGAAGTAGTGTTGGCATTTTCTATCGGTCTTCTCGTCTGGTGGGGCGCAAACAATGCTTTTGATGCCGGCGTCATCATTGCCTTTATTATGTATTTGAACCTATTGTTTCGGCCCCTGCGTGTTATTGCAGACAAATTCAATGTGTTACAAATGGGCATGGTTGCCAGCGAAAGAGTTTTCAAAGTTTTGGAAAATGACGACGTTACCCCCAACGAGGGAAGGGATGCGGTTCATCAGCCTATAAAAGGTTCTGTAGAATTTAACCATGTTTGGTTTGCCTACAACGATGAAGAATATGTTTTAAAAGACATCAATTTCAAAATAGAACCCGGTGAAGTACTGGCCATAGTGGGCCACACCGGCAGCGGCAAAACATCGATCATAAGCTTGTTGAATCGCCTCTATCATATCGGGCAGGGTGAAATAAAAATTGATGGTGTAAGCATTGAGGAATATGATATCAATTACCTCCGCAGCCGCATCGCGGTAGTCTTGCAGGACGTGTTCCTATTTAGCGGTTCAGTATATGACAATGTCACTTTGCGTAACAAGTCCATTGAAAAAGAAAAAGTAAAAGAAGCTGCCCAACTGATAGGCGTACACGAATTTATTTCCAGGTTGCCCGGCGGTTACGATTTTAATGTTCGTGAACGCGGCGCAACGCTTTCACTTGGTCAGCGGCAACTTCTTTCTTTTATCCGTGCTATTTTGTACAACCCTTCCATACTTGTATTAGATGAGGCCACATCTTCTATTGACAGCGAAAGTGAACGCCTCATACAACAGGCAATTGATAAACTGATAAGGGGAAGAACATCTATCATCATTGCCCACCGGCTCAGCACCATCCGCAAGGCCAGTAAAATAATCGTGTTGGATAAGGGAACGATCATTGAGACCGGTACACATGAAGAGCTATTGGATCAACGGGGCCACTATTTCAAATTGCACAAAATGCAATTTGAAAAGCAGGAGACGCTCGCCTGATTATTTTGTTCCCACTGTTAGCTTCTCCTCACCACTTTTTTCCGGCCGCATTTGTGGGAAGAAGAGTACATCCTGGATGGATGATTGATTTGTGAGCAACATGCAGATCCTGTCTATACCGAAGCCGATTCCGCTAGTTGGCGGCATGCCATACTCCAGCGCACGCAAAAAATCATGATCGATGAACATGGCTTCTTCATCACCACGGGCCATCAATCTTGTTTGTTCTTCGAACCTTTCACGTTGTTCCAGCGGATCATTCAACTCACTGTAGGCATTCGCAATCTCTTTTCCATCTACAAATAACTCAAACCTTTCTACCAGCCCGGGCTTGCTTCGATGCTTTTTAGTGAGCGGGCTCATTTCTACAGGATAGTCTGTGATAAATGTTGGCTGCACATAATGATCTTCACATTTTTCACTGAAGATCTCGTCAATAATTTTTCCCCTGCCCATAGAAGGCTCAACGTGTATTTTCAAATCTTTACAAACTTCACGAAGGGCGCTCTCATCCTTTGCTGAAATATCGATGCCGGTATGTTCCAATATCGCCTCGTACATGGTGATTCTTTTGTACGGTGCTTTGAAATCTATTTCCTTTTCACCAGCTTTTACAATGGAGGAGCCATTTACAGCAATAGCCGTCGCTTCCAGTAACTGCTCTGTGGTCTCCATCATCCAGAAATAGTCTTTGTAGGCGACATAAAATTCCAGGATGGTAAATTCAGGATTATGCGTCCTGTCCATGCCTTCGTTCCGGAAATTGCGGCTGAATTCATACACCCAGTCGAAGCCCCCGACGATCAACCTTTTTAGAAAAAGCTCATTGGCGATTCTCAGGTAAAAGGGAACATCCAGCGCATTATGATGCGTCACAAAAGGGCGGGCTGCAGCGCCACCGGGAATGTTTTGCAGCACCGGTGTATCTACTTCCAACGCTCCTTTTTCATTCAAAAAATTTCGCATGGCATTGATCATCTTCGTCCGCTTTACGAATGTTTCTTTCACTTGCGGGTTCACGATGAGATCAGCATAACGTTGGCGATACCTGAATTCTGAATCCGTTACTTCGTCGAATGTTTCGCCATCTTTTTCTTTCACGATTGGAAGAGGATGCAGCGCTTTGGAAAGCAGTGTAAATGAGGAGACGTGCACGGATGTTTCGCCGGTTTTCGTGGTAAAAACATAGCCTTTCACACCAATGATATCACCGATGTCCAACAGCTTTTTCCAAACTATATCATACATCGTCTTGTCGTCACCGTTAGTTACATCATCTTTCCGCACATAGATTTGGATCTTGCCTGTTGCATCCTGGAGAACTGCGAATGCGGCTTTACCCATATCCCGGATGCTGAGTAACCTGCCGGCAAGACACACATCTTTAAACTCAGGCTGGTCGGCATCCTTTCGAAAGTTTTCCTTAATGTCATGGGCAAATGCATTAACCGGATAGAGCGGGGCGGGATAGGGATCAATGCCAATTTGCTCAAGTTCCTTTAATTTTTCGCGCCTGATTATTTCCTGTTCGGAGAGATGTTGTGTAGCCATATTGTTTGTAAAAAAGTTTGCCAATTTCTGTAGCAAACCGGTAGAGGAGTGCAAAGTTAAGCCCGGGCAGGCATTTGAGCAAAGCTGCTATTTCAGGGTAGATAGCTGGTTGAAAAATTCATTGGCTGCATAGCTTCCGTTCTCAAACAAAAGCTTTTTCTGTTCTGCGGAAATTTTCTTGGGCCGGCCGGACATTTCATCATAGCTGATATAAATAGTCCTTCCCCGTTCATTCGCCAGGTCGGTTGAACTTCTGCCTAATTTTTCCATCATCAAGTTCATGACGGCACTGGTGTAATCTTTCAGTGAATTGATTTCGTATGGCGCAATAGATGTTTGTTTATTCTCAAATTGTTCGACTTGTTTTGCCCTTTCCAATTTTAATCCAAGCGTGGCGCTATTATAAACGAGATTGTTACTCACCAGCGAATTTCTTCCGTCAGTGGCTGAGTCAAAAATGTTGATGGGATAGTTGCAGAGCATGCCGCCGTCAACGAAATATTCACCTGCTGCCTGGAGTTTTTTGTTTGTGATCTCGTTGCCATTTGTATCAAGCACTACCGGTTTAAAATAAAACGGGATAGAACCACTGATGCGTACCGCAGTTTTTATCCGTAGGTGTGGCCATTTTTCAAATGAAAAAATTTCGAGCTCCTGTCTGGTGATGTTGGTGCCCGTGCAATAGAATTCTTTAAATGCTTTGTTCTTTAAATGTAAGTCGTGTAGTTCCTGGAAAGTGGTATTGGCATTTCCAGTTTTCGCATTGATAAGAGTGCCCAGCCATCTCTCAAATTTGTCACCTTTGAAAAGGCCATAATCCCTGGCAACTCTTTTTATTTTTCCGAAAATATCTTTCCCATCGTTGAATTGCTGGATACGCATATTTTCAAAAACTGAATCTATTTCATGGCTGTTATAGCCAACTGCAATCATTAGCCCGGCGATGGCGCCTGCCGAAGAGCCTGCAACACGTTCGATATGTTGGAGCACATTTTTTTCTTCTAAGACTTCGAGGGCACCTGCATATGCAAGGCCTCTTACACCTCCACCTTCCAGCACAAGATTTTGGTAAGGAAATATTTGCTGTGCAAAAAGCAGGTTGGGAATAAAGAGGAGGAGAAAGACGCATTTCTTCATTTTCCCAAATTAGATCACTGGCCGCCGGGAACCGAACAAAGATTGTGAAAGGAAAGATAAAATGTGTTATTGCAAACTCACGAAATCGCCAGTAACACCTGCCAGGCTTCATCAACTTTATTTTCATTCAGCAGATTAGCTGCGTGCCGCTCAAGCTCGTTCTCCATCTCTGCAGGATCCACGGAATAATACTGGATTATCTGCTTCATCTGGTCATCATCATAAGCAGGATTAATGACCGGAATTTCGGAAACATTTGCC
Organism: Chitinophagales bacterium; assembly: GCA_038213975.1. Taxonomy (GTDB): domain Bacteria; phylum Bacteroidota; class Bacteroidia; order Chitinophagales; family Chitinophagaceae; genus Ginsengibacter. The sequence continues at coordinate 3,487 of JBBQSI010000071.1, read as the reverse complement.
AGCCGGGCAAGTTGGCTGCCATTTAAGATGGTGCTGGTTTTTAAAGTTTCGGGAAGATTATCAATACCGATTCCCAGTTGCCTGTTGGGTTTGGTAACCTGGAATAAATTTAAAGGGGAAATATTTGCATACCAATTTCCGCCAAGCCTCGACGACAGTGGCAACTTTAATTGATCTATTCCGCCGGATGCATCAAGCAGCGCTTCATCCACATGCATCGTAAGTACTTCTGCTATCACAAGATTGCCTGCACCGCCATGTTCGCCAAGAGAGATCACATCATTCACCTTACATTCCATTTGCACCGGGCTCTCTGTCACCCTGGGTGGCTTCACTTTTTGCGATGCTATTTCCGTAAATCCTGCCTTCTGAAATTCATTCACACCTTTCCCATACTCTGCGCTGCTAAGGCTCACCTGCTCTACCATTTCGTGTGTGACGATGTTTATAACTACCTCGGGTACCTGCCGTATATTTTCCAGGGTGTGTTTGTGGGTATTGTCTCTCATGCGGGTTGCGGATGAGAAAATGAGTATAGGAGGTTGAATACTGAAAATATTAAAAAAGCTAAAAGGACTCACATTCACATTACCTTCCACATCTACAGTAGATGCAAGTGCAATTGGCCTTGGCCCCACGGCATGCAATAAAAAGTTTTGAGCCACCGCTGCATTCTCATCCGTAAGATCGATAGTCTTATACATTCTTCGTTCTTTCTAAAATTGAAAAGTCATCTTCTTCACGTACGATCGAGTTTTTTAAAATACCCAGGCCTTCAACCTCCATTTCAATTTCATCTCCTTCGTGCAGCCACTGTTCTTCATAGCCAGCATTGTTCATTTTCCCGGTGCCATTCAGTTCCAGGAAACAACCGGTACCTACCGTCCCACTCCCAATGAGGTCACCGGCGAATAACTGTACACCATAGCTGGCCCGTTCGATTATTTCAGCGAATGTCCAATTCATATCTCCGAGATTTCCTTCACTCACCACTTTGCCATTTACAGCGCACTTCATCTTCAGTCCATACACATTTCCCACATGATCTGCCGGAGGGTCCTGGCTGAAAGCTGCCAGTTCATCCGGCGTTACCAGCATTGGCCCAAAGGAAGTAGCGAAGTCTTTGCCTTTTGCCGGTCCAAGATTTAATTTCATTTCCGCAAGTTGCAGCCCGCGTGCACTGAAGTCGTTCATGATCATGTAGCCACCGATGTGCTCATCGGCTTCTTCGGCCCTGATATTTTTTCCGGGTTTTGAGATTACGATTGCCACCTCTAATTCAAAGTCCAGCTTTTCGAAATGATCCGGCATGCAATAAATGTCGCCCGGGCCCTGCACGCTGTTATGATTAGTAAAATAAAACACCGGGAACTGGTCAAACTCCGGAATCATCGGTGCGTTCCTGTTGCGTCGTGCAGTCTCTACGTGTTGTTTAAACGCATATGCATCCCTGCAACTGGTGGGATGGGGTATTGGCGCCAAAATAGTCACATCCTCCATAGGGATTCCTTTTACCCTGCTCTCACCTTCCAGCAATCGCTGGTAGATGCCGTGAGCCAGTGGAATAGTCTCTTCCCAAAAATTCAACAACATGGTCATTGTCACGGGGAGATCAGGATGAAGCAAATCGCTGTCATATAATTTTTCATGCACACAAAACGCTAACTGTGGATGATCATCTTTTAGGTACGAAACTAATTTCATGTATACTTTTTTCCGGGGGCTGCAATTTAAATGTATTTCTACTAGTCCTTTATATACCGGATAAACAAAAGCCCTAGGCAGATGTTTTAGAATGAACGCTCTTTTTTCAATTTTGCAGCAGCTTAGCAAATAAAACAGAATTATGAAGATCGAGAAGATTCATAATAAGGGACAAGCCCGCATTGTCCATAACCAATACCTGGAATACCTCACGAAAACGCACCCATTGGTAATCTGGGGCATGTACATTCCTATGATAGTGTTGCTCCCAATTTATGCAGCTCATCGATTCTATTTCCAGGATTGGTTACTGGCTGCCTTATTCCTGAGCGGGCTATTTTCCTGGACACTCTTCGAGTATGTAATACATTGATTTATTTTTCATTGGGCCGGCAGCAGCCCAAAGGCGAGGAAAATCTCCTACATCATGCACGGCAACCATCATGAATTTCCCCGCGATCGTGAAAGGCTCTTTATGCCACCAGTTCCAAGTATTATCCTGGCTTCAGTGATCTTCCTGGGGATGTTTTTCATACTGCACGCTTATGCGCTGTTATTTTTTCCGGGTTTTATGCTCGGGTATCTTATTTACGGCACCATGCATTATGCCATCCACGCCTGGCGCCCGCCCTTTAAATGGCTAAAGCCTGTTTGGAGAAATCATCATCTTCATCACTACAAAAGCGATCATAGGGGGTTCGGGGTGAGCTCGCATATTTGGGATAACGTTTTTAGAACTGCCTTTGATCTGAAAAAAGAAAAAGAAGATAAAGAAGCAGTTAGCAAACTAATGTATTTAACTGCGTTGCTGTTTTTTTAGTAACGCTCAATTACGCCAAGTCCAAAAAGCGCAAAGTCATATTTTACAGGATCATTTGCATCAAGCGTTCTCAATTCTGCGGTAAGTTCCTTCGCTGCCTGCCAGTCAGTCTGTGTTCTGTTTAGCAGTCCAAAACTTCTTGCGACCCGAGCAACATGCAGGTCCAGCGGGCAAATTAGTTTTGCCGGGGAAATACTTTTCCAGAGTCCAAAATCAACACCTGCCTTATCATTCCTTACCATCCATCGCAAATACATATTTAGCCGCTTGCAGGCCGAATTCTTTCCCGGGCGTGCAATGTGTTTTCGCGTTCGGTTTGGGATATCTTCCAGGCTGAAAAAATAGCTATAGAAATGGTTGAGTGCATCTTCAACTTCTGTGATACCTTTTGGGAAAAAGGCAGTTTCTAACGAACGGGAAGCTGTGAAATGTTTTTTGAAAAATGCAATGGAGTATAGTAGGTCGGTGTCGTTAAAAGTACGGTGCATAAAACCGAGTAGTCGTTTGAGATCGCTCTCCCGGTGATGCAGGCAAAACTCATAGGGCGAATTATCCATCAGCTGCATAAGCAAGCCGCATTTATCAATGATGGTTTTGCGTATACCCCAGGCAAAAATTGCTGCATAAAAGCCGGCAATTTCGATGTCTTGGTTTTTCGTAAAAAGATGGGGAATACTTACGGGGTCTTCGATGATAAAGCCCGGTTGATTGTAATGAACAACTTTTTTATCGAGAAAGTTTTTAAGGTCTTTTGTTACCACGATTATTTATGGAGCATCTTAGCCTATCGCGTTGGACAAATCTTCTATAAGGTCATCAGCATCTTCTATTCCAACACTCAACCTGATGAGGGAATCGACCAGTCCATTTTTTATTCTTTCTTCTCTTGGGATACTGGCGTGCGTCATGCTTGCCGGATGTCCTATCAGACTTTCCACGCCGCCAAGGCTTTCGGCCAGGGAA
>JBBQSI010000070.1:0-10809 GCA_038213975.1 Chitinophagales bacterium | reverse complement strand
TGAGTATGGCTCTGCTTTTATTAGAAATCTTACATAATGCGACATTAAAGGCACCTGATACTCCTCGAAATGCCTTTCCAATATGCCTATATGCTACCATTAAAATTTCATCTGGATTTACTTTATGTAGTTGAGGTGTGTCGGGTACATACACAGCATATTTATCTGCCCATCCATCTCGTATTTGATAAAATCTAACATATCCGGCTTTTGGGTAATTTAGGAATTTACTTTTAGGGGGATTATGTCCCCGAGTTAACTTACATAGTTCACCAAACGGCTTCTCCTCCCAATCCTCCCCCTTATTCGCAAAAATATTTTGCAAATAACTTTCAAAAAGATCTTTTGCATTCTGCAAATTCTTTTCAACGTTTGCTTTTGCTTTATCAATAGCAGCAAAGGCTTCATCCAATATTTCTACAATGCGTTTTTGTTGGGAGAATAATTTAGGGAAAAAAATTATTTGTTCTTTCACATCAGTATCTGTCACTGCTGGATAGCTCGCTCCTCTCTGTATTTTTTCCATCTCACAAATAAATACATCTGTCTGAAGAAAATAGTAAAGCAGCTTATAATCAATATTATTATCGGCTCGTAAAACAAAATATCCTGTACTGCAAACTTGATTATTAAGTTCTTCGGGTATTATCGCGATACGTTTTAATGTTGGCCTAACTGTTGCAAAAATTACATCATGGGATTTAACAAGTTTTCTAGCACGACTTGGTGCGTTCTTACCTCTTAAAACAGTGGTGCTTTCAATACTAAAATTTATATTATTTACACTAGAAACATCGATGTATATAAACTCTTTTGTCGGGGTTTTTGTGGGATCAACTGTTTCAGTTTTTTTTATTACTTCCCCCAACTTTTTCACCTCCCATCCTTCCCTCATATCATCTCCATTATCGAATTCAAAATATCATTTGTTTCCTCATCCAATGTTTTCATTTCTTCCAAAATCTCCTGTGGTTCACGCAAAGCAGCTTCTTCTTTTTTGTTTGGATTCTTTACACTCAGGTCGAATGTGCTGGTATCAATGTCTACCAGTTTTATTGTCCAGCTATTGTCGCTGTTTTTCCTGGAGGTGCTTAGGGTTACAAACTCCAACAAGTCATTCTCATTTAAAGGATTTGTTTTCCCTAAGTTCCTATCTAAGTTCAACTGGTAATACCAGATCTTCCTTGTTGCAGATCCTTTCTCGAAAAACAATACTACTGTTTTTACACCGGCGCCGGTAAAGGTGCCACCAGGTAAATCGAGTATGGTGTGCAGGTTACAGCTTTCCAGCAAATGTTTGCGCAGACTTATTGAGGCATTGTCTGTATTGCTTAAAAAGGTATTCTTAATTACAATACCCGCTTTGCCGCCGGCCTTTAATATTTTAATAAAATGCTGCAAGAACAGATAAGCTGTCTCACCACCTTTAATAGGAAAATTCTGTTGTACTTCTGCTCTTTCTTTTCCACCAAAAGGCGGGTTGGCGAGCACAATATCATAGCGGTCTTTTTCCTGTATGTCAGCCAGGTTTTCACTCAGTGTATTGGTATGTATGATATTGGGTGTTTCAATGCCATGCAATATCATGTTCATGGTACCAATAATGTAAGCCAGCGATTTCTTCTCTTTTCCGTAAAAGGTTTTGGTTTGCAAAATTTTATCCTCAGCGGTACTCCGTTTGGGATGGTTCTCTTTTAAGTATTCAAAGGCTTCGCAGAGAAACCCGGCACTGCCAACCGCGCCATCATAAATGGTTTGTTTCAGTTCCGGTGCTACCACTTTAATAATGCTCCTGATCAGCGGACGTGGTGTATAGTATTCACCGCCGTTGCGACCGGCATTGCCCATGTTTTTAATCTTGTCTTCGTACAGGTGGCTCATTTCATGCTTCTCTGCATGCGTACGAAAACGAAGTTCATCTACGCGGTTAATAATCTCCCGCAGGTTGTAGCCGCTGCTTATTTTATTCGTCAGCCCGCTGAATATTTCACCAATCTTATACTCAATCGTTGCCGGGGAGTCGGCTTCTGTTTTAAACCTGCGCAGATAGGGGAATAGTTCGTTGTTTACAAAATCCCGCAGATCATCACCGGTCGAGGCTTTCTGGTGATCCAGCGTTCCCTGCTTTTTCGGCGCAGCCCATACATCCCAGCGAAACTTCTTCTGAATAATAAACTCGTAATCATTACCCATCAACTCCGCCTTAGTGTACCTTTCTCTTTCCAGGTCATCGAGGTATTTCAAAAAAATGATCCAGGAAGTTTGCTCTACATAGTCCAGTTCACTCTGGCACCCGGCTTCTTTCCAAAGGATATCATCTATATTTTTGAAAGTTTGTTCAAACATGTTGTTGCTGCTTTTTCATTGTGTGCGTTGGCATTTTTGGTCTGTCACCGGAAATAATTCCTTCCGTTTTCGAATGGGTTTTAACCTTTTCGTTATTTTATTTTCAGGAATGGTATAAAGGAGCTTTCAAAAAAATTGGAATTAGCAAGAGGCACTGATAGATTCCAAATGTATGAAAAGAGCATCGATTAGCTTTTCTATTCGAAAAGTTGATTCATCCATCCGGGCAAAGACGTTAAGAATTATTGGGAGCTGCGATTCAGCAAATACTTTGAGAATTATGCTTTTCACCGTGGGCCTGTGTTGCTTCAGAAGCTACACGTAAGACGAAATCATATCCGGTCAGGAATTGCCGGGCGTATTATTGCCATCATTTTCTCCACCACCCGTTACAGCAATCTCCCGGTAACTTACCGCCGGTCATCAACGCCAATTTTCCAAAGAAATATTTTCTTCCATTGACAATGCTTTTTTAAAATATCAAAAAATCTAAACTTACTCCCATGCCAAAAGAGATGGTTATTGAAAAAAGTGTAATCATAAACCGTAAGGCCGCCGACATCTTCAACTACCTCAGGTTTACAAAAAAAAGGATCAGTATAGTGTCTGGAATATGAAAGATCCATCCATGAAAAAAACATATAACGGCACTGACGGAACCGTCGGTTTTGTTTATGGCCGGGACAGCACGCATAAGAACGTAGGAGCAGGAGAGCAGCAGACTGCCAACATCGAAGAGGGCAAGAGAATTGACTTCGATTTACGTTTTTCCCGGCCAATGAAAAATACCGGGAAATCAAGTTTTATTATCGAACCCGTTTCAGAAGACCAGTCAGCACTAAAGTGGATTTTTAAGGGGCCGGTAAAATTTCCAATGTCTCTATTTACGTTTATTTTCAAAGGCATTCTAGGTAAGCAACTTGAAACCGGTCTGCAAAATCTGAAAGGGGTTTTGGAGCGCCAGGCATTAGATTTCTCTTCTAATAATTCATAGAAAGGTACTGCCATTTCGCACGGCTTACTCAAAACCATGCGCTGAAATTATCTCTATGCAGAGTGTTGCCGCATCTTCCCGGACTACAAATTATTTTTTTTAAAATTCAAAAACATCTCCGAACGATGCTAAAAATGCGGTAACTTCAGAATGAAGGGACTTACCCTACCGTAATTGCTAATTGGAGCCCGATGCGTACTCGTTACATGAGAATTTTACTTCTGCTCATTTTCTTCTCCATGAGCCCTGTAATATTCGCGCAGGTTTGCCCGCCAAACATCGATTTTGAAAACGGAAATTTTAATCAGTGGCAATGTTATGAAGGCCGGGCAGAAGCCATCGGAAACCGAAATGTACTTACGCTAAATCCAACGTCTCCTGCACCGAACCGCCATACCATTTATAAGGCAGGTGCTACAAATGCCGTGGATCCATACGGCGGCTTCCCAGTAAACTGTCCTAACGGAAGTGGCTACTCGATAAAGCTGGGAAACAGTCTCGCCGGCACGGAGGCCGAAGGTGTCTCCTATACTTTCACTATCCCTGCAGGCATGGATGTTTATTCGCTTATCTATCACTATGCAGTGGTTTTCCAGGATCCTAATCATGAACGATTTCAGCAACCCCGCCTGGACATAGAGATCAACAACATTACGGACAATAAGAAAATTGACTGTTCGTCGTTCTCATTTTTTGCGTCCGGTAGTTTACTACCGGGATTTTATCTCTCTCCTAACCCGCGGGGGGAAACCCCGGTTTGGTGTAAAGGCTGGTCGGCCGTATCTGTTAACCTCAATAACCTTGCAGGCAAAACGATCCGGTTATTTTTCAAAACGGCGGATTGTACTTTTCGTCGCCATTTTGGATATGCCTACGTTGATGTAAATTCTGAGTGCAATAGTGAATTTTCCGGCTCCGCTTATTGTCGCGATGATACGGCCGTAAACCTGACAGCTCCGTTTGGCTACAGTAATTATAAATGGTATGACAATGATTTTATGCGCCAGTTGGGAGATGCACAGATTTTGAAGCTGAAACCGGCACCACCAGCCGGCACCATTTATGCAGTAACTGTGGAACCGTATAGCGGTTACGGCTGTCCTGATACGCTTTTTGCCAGGCTAACGGATACGCTTACTGTCCGGTCCCTGGCGGGGCTTGATACATTCTCCTGCAATTATGAACCGGTGCCTGTTGGCAGTAATGCAAAGCCAGGCCTTGTATATAGCTGGAGTCCATCCACAGGCTTATCGGATCCAACTGCGGCTAACCCGTTTGCTTTCCCCGGCGTTAACACCCGGTACATTCTCACGACCAACCATGACGGCGGTGGATGCGTAGAGCGTGACACCGTGCTCGTAAGGGCTTCCCTCATTGACAGCACTGTGACTTTTCGCGGATCTCCGGCCTATTGTTCCGATAGTGGCGATAGTACCATACTGGTAGTGAAACCGGCAGACGAGATTCAATGGTTTAAAGATGATATACCGCTTCCAGGAGAAACCAGGCGCGAATACCGTGCTACGGCCAGTGGAATTTATACTGCCTTACTTCACGGCGACGAAGGATGTACAGTAATTACAGAAGGGACACAGGTGAGTATAGACGATCCTGTTCCGGGCAAAACCTATCCGGTAGCTTACGCCTTAAGGAGTGAGGCCTTTAACCTGGAGGCAAGGGATATCGGGGATTCTGTATTGTGGGCGCCGGGAAAGTTTTTAGATAATTCAACTTCTTATCGGCCCGTGTTCCGCGGCGACGCTGACCAGCAATATGCGGTCGTTCTCACGTCTGCCAGCGGGTGTGTGACCATCGATTCCCAGCTGGTAAAAATTGTTGATAAAATCGAAATGTATGTGCCCAACGCTTTTACACCTAACAATGATGGGCGCAATGATCTTCTGCGACCAACGCTTATGGGAGTTAAAGCGCTCAGGTCTTTCAGGGTTTATAATCGAGGGGGTGTGCTGATCTACCAGACTTCTACACAGTATGATGGTTGGGATGGCCGGTTGGGGGGAGTGCCCCAGCTTTCGCAGGTGTACGCCTGGACGTGCGAAGCGCTGGGAGTCGATGACAAAATTTATCTTCGAAAAGGATCGACGGTCCTGGTTCGATGATGAAATTTTATCGTTCTCCGTTTTTGCTCTTCGCATCCCGGATAGCTCTAATTTTATGGCCATCTTCCAGCTTCCACTTTTTTGATTCCACTACTTCGGTGAGGATGGTGCGCATTTGTTCCGCAGCAATAGCAGGAAGGCTGCTTTGCATAGCAGCCGCCTCCACTTGTCTTTTCCCATTCACCTGGATGGAGGTGAGGTCTTTACGGTTGAGCAGGTTAAAAATTCCTTCGTCGAAATCGTAATATTTATAGTCAGGTTCTATGCTCAAAATTTCGGGTGCAGGGAATTCAATCAGCCTGATTGACTGACTTTTTTCATCTGCCTCCCACACACACTTTTCAAAATCAAAACCCACCAACACCTTGGCTTCGATAATCACCAGCGCCCGCTTAGTGGATGGAATAATGCCAAATATTTTTTTTGTTTCTTCAAAATTATACAGCTCATTAAATTGGCCTTCGGCAGTCACCACTTTAAAAACTTTTCTTACACTCTCCACTACTGTATGCGAGCTTTCCCGGATGGCCGTGGTGTTTTTTGCCATCAGCCGCCAGATGAGAAACATGATAACGGCACCGGCAATTACGCCACTGATCAGCAGGCTTGCGGTATTTTGAGAAGATACAGGCGTGTAGCGTGGCGAAAACAAATTCCAGATCAATAATATCATCAGCAGCGCTCCACCCACGTATGCGATGGCTCTCAGGTTTCTTTTCGGCAAGTTGCTCATTCTGTCGATCGGTTAGGTGAAGCGACAAAGCTATTAATAATCGCAAACTGTCAGGATGATTTACTCATTTACAATGGTTAACTAAAAACTGAGATTTATTTTTTCAAAAAACTGGCTGTTAATTTTAAAAGAATGGAGGCATATCCTACCTTAATACAACAATGACAGCCCCATGAATGTAAGATTGAAACGCACGAATTCACGTGACAATGATTTCGCAAGCCTGGTAAAATTGCTCGACGCAGATTTGGCTGCACGCGATGGCACGGAACATGATTTTTACGCAGCCTTTAATATAATTGATAAGATCCCGCATGTGATCCTGCTGTACGCTGATGAGAAACCTGTTTCATGTGGCGCCATGAAGGAATTAGAAACCGGGGTTATGGAAATAAAAAGAATGTACACATTGCCTGCATCGCGGGGGAATAGCTTTGCCTCAAGAGTTTTATTAGCACTGGAAAAATGGGCAGCAGAAATCGGATATAAAAGTAGTGTGTTGGAAACAGGTAAACGCCAGCCGGAAGCAATTGCGCTGTATCAAAAGAGTGGGTACCAATCCATACCAAATTATGGGCAATACGCAGGCGTAGAAAACAGTGTGTGTTTTGGAAAAACATTGAACTAATGACGCATCAAATTCCGCGGGAAAAAAATTATAAAGGCACTCCCGTGTTTTATGCCAAATCAAGAAAACATTGGCGCAATTGGCTGATCAAAAATCATCAGAAAGTTCCATCCGTTTGGCTGATCATGTTTCACAAACGATCATCTATTCGTGGCATATATTATCCCGAAGCGGTTGAAGAAGCGCTGTGTTTTGGGTGGATTGATAGTAAGCCAAATAAACGCGATGCCATTAGCTATTACCAGTTTTTTTCGAATAGGAAGCCGAACAGTGTATGGAGCGCCCTGAATAAAAAGCGTGTAGCGATTTTATCAGAGACTGGCCTGATGTACCCGGCAGGGCAGGAAAAGATTGACCTTGCGAAAAACAGTGGGCAGTGGACAGCACTTGAAGAGAGTGACCGCCTGGAAGTACCGGCAGACCTTTCAACATCTTTCAAAAAAGATCCTTCTGCATTTGAACACTGGAAAAAATTTCCGCCTTCGGCGAAAAAGGCAATCCTTTATTGGATAGCTGCCGCAAAGCAGTCTGCCACGCGTGAAAACCGGATAATCGAAACCGTGGAAAAAGCGGCATTAAATAAAAGGGCCAACCAATATGTGCCGAAAAGCAAAAGAAGTTTTTAAACTGAGCGTTCAATCTCAGGTTACCTGGCTGACAGGAACAGAAAAATAGAAAGTGGAACCGGCGCCTTCTTCACTTTCCACCCAGATCTTTCCTTTATGTGAATTTATGATCTGGCGACAGAGGTAGAGTCCCATGCCAATTCCTTCCAGATGCTTCGATTTATCCACCCGGAAAAAGCGATCGAAAATATAAGGAATTTGCGCCGGCGCTATTCCCATTCCCTGATCTTTTATGCCAACCTTTACCTTACCTTCTTCTTTGGAAAGTTTAATAGTAACAGTAGTACCGGATGGTGAATATTTCATTGCGTTGCTGAGAAAGTTAGTCACTACCTGTATGAGCCGGTGCTTGTCTGCTGTGATCTGAATTTCACCATCTGCTTCTACCTCCACCGCATGAGATTTCTGTAAGACCTGGACTGTATCAATGGCTTCAAGTATCATGGTCTGGAAATCGAAAGTGGACAGTTCCAGTTTCAGGTTCCCGGAAGTGATTCGTGTAGCATCGTACAATTCGGAGATCATCCGGTTAAGACGGTCTATATTTTTTTTGTTTCGGGAAAGCAGGAATTCCGTATCGACGGGCTCTTTACTGTTAAAGGAATCAGTGAGCAACTCATTTACTAAAACCAAATTGGCAAGCGGATTTTTCAGCTCGTGCGCTACAAAACCAATCACGTCTTCGCGTTCTTTTTCTATACGCTTATGAATAGTAATGTCGTGAAAAACCAGCAGCACATTATTATTGGCCCCGGACTCGTGCATTGCTGAGCAACTGACATCACAAGTCTTCTTCTCTCCATTTTCGTCAGTGATCGTAATAGGAATGTTGCTAAAGCTTTTCTCATTCTTCAGGGCGGACATTACATTTTGCTGTAACACTTCGCCGCCTTCACAATGCTTAAGCAAATCCGAAAAAAAGATATCCTCACCGTCCTTTTTTCCTGTCTGGAAAATTTTGAAAAATGCCCTATTGGTTTTAACGATCTTTAAGTCAGGATTCAACACGATCACCGCGTCTTCAATAGAGCTTAAAATATTCTCGTTGAAGCGATTAAGTTTGCTCAGGCTTGTTTCAGCCTCTTTTTTTTCGTGAATGTCCTGAATAACCTTTAGGATAAGTGGATCACCTGCAACACTTTCTACTTTCACCGATTCGCCTGTTACCCAAATTTTTGTTCCATCTTTTGCCACCAGGTAATTATTATCCGAGCACTGCCCTTCGGCGAGCACTGTGGAAAGCTCCCGATCTGGTTTCCCGGCCTGCCTGTCTTCTTCCGTAAAAAAGATTGAAATATAAGCGCCCTCTACATCAGAAAGTTCATAACCAAAGCTTTCAGTGAAAGCATCGTTAATAGCAAGGACGTTACCTTTCTTGTCAAACAATAGCACATTGTTCTGTACCGTTTTGTCAAACAGGCATTCAAACAGATTATAATTTAAGAGAAGGTGCTTGAATAATTTAAACATGGCAATTAGTCAGCGAATGGGATAAACTCAACAGCCTGGCGTTAATGTCAGCGGTTAAAAATAGATGGTAATCATTGGAACGGCGCATCCCTGGAGGGTCAAAGAGGTCTGTAATTAAGGCGATGAAAATAGTCAATTTTTAAACCAAGGCCTTCAACAATTGTAAACATCTCGTCGCCAGTTGCCTTTGCCATAGGAAAAGGCCATTTTATTACCTTTACGCACATCGGAAAAAAATATATGAGTAAGAAAACAGGAAAAAGAAAAGTGCCTGCTGCGATGCAGGGGATATTGGAAATTACAAGGGCAGGCATCGGCTATGTGCTGGCCAATGGAAAAGGCAAAGATGTGTTAGTTCGGCCGCACAATTTTAATAAAGCGTTTAACGGAGACCTGGTAATCGTAAAAATTAAAAGTAATTCCGGGGGCAGGGACGAAGGTGTGGTGCAGCAGGTAGTAGAGCGCAAACAGACGGAATTTATTGGTCTGATAGAAGTGAATTCGAATTTTGCTTTTTTTAAACCGGATACAAAAAAACCGGTGCCGGATTTTTACATCAGTACTAATAATCTGAATGGCGCTGTAGATAAAGACAACGTGGTTGTTCGCCTGCTGAAATGGAGCGATGGCGAGAAAAAGCCCGAAGGGGAAGTCGTGTCTATATTGCGGGCGAAGGATAAAAATGATCTTGCCATGAAGCAGATCATTATTCAAAATGGTTTTCCTATAGAATTCCCCGAGAAGGTGCTGGAAGAAACTGCTGCAATATCAGATGAAATAGATTTAGCTTCTATTAGCAAGAGAAGGGATTACCGGCATGAGCTTACGTTCACTATCGACCCCGATGATGCCAAGGATTTTGATGATGCCATTTCTCTGAAAAAATTGGGCAAGGATGATTATGAGTTAGGTGTACACATTGCCGATGTCAGTCATTTTGTACAGCCTGGCACTGCCCTTGACGAAGAAGCTTACACCCGCGCAACCAGCGTGTACTTGCCGGACAGGGTGAATCCCATGTTGCCCGAGAAGATTTCAAATGAATTATGCTCCCTGCGCCCGAATGAAGACAAGCACACCTTTTCTGTCATCCTCCGTTTTCAAAAAGGAAAGGTGAAGGACTCGTGGATCGGCAGGACTTTTATCAATAGCGATCATCGGTTCACTTATGATGAAGCCCAGGAAATCCTCGAAAGTGGCAAAGGAAAATTCTCAAGCGAATTGAAGTGGCTGGATGCCACTGCAAAAAGCCTGCGCAAGGAACGCTTCAGGAATGGGGCGATTAATTTTTCTTCGACAGAGCAAAAATTCAAGCTGGACGAAAACGGCAAACCTGTTGGCATCATCTTAAAAGAGAGTAAGGAGGCGCATCAACTCATCGAAGAATTTATGCTGCTGGCAAACCGTACTGTGGCTGCTTTTGTTGCCAATATAAAAGTGCATAAAAAGCCGGTGCCTTTCCCTTATCGCGTACACGATACCCCTGATGAAGAAAAGCTAAAACCCTTTGCTGCCTTTGCCCGCAAGTTTGGTTACAAATTCGATATAAATGACCCCGCGGCCATTGCGGCCTCGTTCAATCAACTGATGTTAGATGTACATGGCAAACCAGAGCAGCATGTACTGGAACAACTTGGCATCCGCACCATGGCCAAAGCTCTATATACAACCGAAAACGTTGGCCATTATGGATTAGGATTTAAAGACTATTGTCATTTCACTTCGCCAATCCGCCGTTACCCTGATGTGCTTGCCCACCGCGTGCTACAGGAGGTAATAGATAAAGCAATACAGCCTGACAAAAAAATGGAGGAGAAATGCAAGCATTGCAGCCTCAAGGAACGATCTGCTATGGAGGGAGAGCGTGCGGCTAATAAATACAAGCAGGTAGA